>JBKPBB010000264.1:0-3561 GCA_046744245.1 Thermodesulfobacteriota bacterium | reverse complement strand
CGCTCGGGGAAGTGGGTGAGCCGGGTCGCCAGCGCGGGCCGCTCGCCCGCCGCCTCGGCCTCGGCGAAGCGGCGGCGGAGGTCCACGTGCTGGGGGATCATCTCTTCGGGGGTGCCGAGGAAGTAGCTGTCCGGCATGCTGGCGGCGAACGCCTCGACCTCGGCGCGCGCCGTGCCGGGCGCCGCCGCCTCGATGCGGGCCCGCACCCGCGCCGCCCGCGCCGCGCGGTCCTCCGGCTCGACCGCCCCCTTCTCGAAGAACTCGCGGGCGCGGAGGTAGAGCTCGGCGAGCAGCGAGTCGCGCCAGTTGTTCCACACGCCCGGCCCCACGGCGCGCATGTCGGCGTAGGTGAGGACGTAGAGCCGCTGGAGGTTGTCGACGCTGCCG
Source organism: Thermodesulfobacteriota bacterium (assembly GCA_046744245.1). Classification (GTDB taxonomy): domain Bacteria; phylum Desulfobacterota; class Binatia; order DP-6; family DP-6; genus DP-6. The sequence goes on along the minus strand of JBKPBB010000264.1, from coordinate 3,174 downwards.
ACCCTCCGGCAGAAGTCGACGATCAGCTGGTCGTCGTCCACGTCGCGGCGCTGGGCCAGGTGCGACATGAGGAGGTGGTGCTGGACCAGGAACTCGCACGCCGCGCTCTCGTCCTCGTTGAGCCCGAGGCGGATAGCGATGTCCCGCATCATGCGCGCGCCGCGGCCCGCGTGGTCGTGGCCGTGGCCCTTGCCGACGTCGTGGAACATCATGCCGAGGAAGAGGAGCTCCGGGCGCGCCAGCTCGTTCATCACCTGCGTCAGGTGCGGGAGCGTGCGCGCGAACTCCCCGGCGCGCAGGCGCTCCACCTCGCGCACGCCGATCAGCGAGTGGTGATCGACGGTATAGATGTGGAACGGGTCCCTCGCGATCAGGCAGTCGATGTGCCCGAACTCCGGGACGACCTCCCGGAGCACGCCGAGCTTGTGCATCTCGAAGAGCGTCTCGTAGACGTGGCCCTTGGCGCGCAGGATGCCGAGGAACGCGTTCGCGACCGCCGGCGTGGCCCGCTCGGCGGCGAGCAGCGGCAGGCAGTCGCGGATGAGCTCGCGCGTCGCCGCCGAGAGCGTGACCCCGTGGCGCTGCGCCTCGGCGAACACGTGCACGAGCGCGGCGGGCTCGTCGGCGAAGATCTCGCGCCCGGCGACCGAGAGCGTGCGCCCCTGGACGCGCATGCCGTCCCGGATCAGGCGCGGCGTCGGGTGCGTGCCGCGATAGGGCTCCGCCGGCTGGAGGCAGCGGGCGATGACGGCCTCGCCGAAGCGCGCCACGGTGGTCGCGTGCGCGTAGTAGGCCCGCATGAACGCCTCGACGCCGGCCTGGCCCTCGGCGAAGCCGAGCGTCGGCCCGATGCGCTCCTGGAGCTCGAAGGTGAGCTGGTCCTGGTGGCCGTTGGCGGCCAGGTGGAGCGCGTTGCGGACGCGCCAGAGGAAGTCGAGCGCCGTCTCCAGCTCGGCGACGGCGGCCTCGCCGATCACCCCGAGCGTCACCAGCTCGCGGAAGCTCCGCACCTTGAAACGGACCTTGGCCATCCAGAGGGCGGTGTGCAGGTCGCGGAGGCCGCCCTGCCCGTCCTTCAGCTGCGGCTGGAGCAGGTAGACCGAGTCGCCGGAGCGCGCGTGGCGGTCGTTGTTCTCGGCGAGCTTCTCCTTGAAGAAGCGCGTCGGGTTCTGGCCCCAGACCTCCTCCAGCATGCGGCGGTCGAACTCGGCGTAGAGCGCCTCGTCGCCCGCGAGGTAGCGCGCGTCGAGGAGCGCCGTCTTGACCTTGAGATCGCGCCCCGAGAGCCGCTCGCACTCGCGGATGTTGCGCAGCGCGTTGCCGACCTGGAGCCCCGCGTCCCAGAGCGCGTAGAGGATCACCTCGGCGACCGTCTCGACGTACGGGTTCACCTTCCAGGGGTAGAGGAAGAGGAGGTCGATGTCGGAGCCGGGGTTCAGCTCGCCCCGCCCGTAGCCGCCCTGCGCGACCACCGCGCACTGCGGGTTGAGGCGCGCGAAGCGCGACATGAAGTGCGCGCTCGCGTTCGTGAAGAGGAAGCGCACCAGACGATCGACCGCCTCGGTGTAGACGGCCACCAGCTCGAGCCCGCCCGCCCCCGCCTCGTGTCGCGCCCGCACCTCGGCATGTATCCGCCCGAGGTACTCGCGGGCGACGCGGCCTGCTTGCGCAACGTCTCCCAGCGCCTCGGGCAGCGAGCCGGCGCTGGCGAGGGGCACCGAGGCGGGCGGCCGGGCGAGCATCATCGCGGGCGACGATAGCCTGCTCGCGCGCGAGGCTCCAGCGCCGCGCTATGAGGTCCGCGCGCGCCGCGCGTCGGCGAGAAAGCGGGCGATGCCGGCGTAGATGCCCTCGGCCACCGCGTCGCGCGAGACGCGGGTGGCGAGCCGCCGGCCCTCGGTGGGATGGTCAGGAAGGACGTCTCCACCACCGCCTCCCGCTCGCCACGGCTGGCAAGGATAGGGACGCGGGGGGAGGGAATCAAGGACGCCTCAGAAGGGCACCGTCCCTCCGCGGCCGCCGGCGAGCGCTTCGAACCGAGGACCGCTCAGCGAGGCGGAAGGAAGTCGCGCCGCAGGCATGCCGCCGCGCCGTATCCGAACTTGTTCCCCAGCTCGAAGTCTCCCATCAGCGCGAGCTCGTCCGCCCCGATGGGCGGCAGCGGCTTCTCGCACGGCCACCAGCGCTCGGCGAAGAGATAGAAGACCACGTCCCACCGCTCCGCTTCGGTGAGGCCCTGCTCGAATGACGGCATGGCCGTCCCCACGCCGCCGTAGGTGACGCGGTTGAACATCTCGTACGGGGTGAGGTTGTGCGGCGGATGGAGGATGTTGGGTGGAGGCGGGTCCAGCGCCGCGGTGATCGCTGGAGGCGCGTCGGAGCCGTCACTCCCGTGGCACGGCGCGCACGCTTCCGCCAAGACGCGCCTGCCGTTGGCCAGATCGGGCTTGAGCCGCGGCGTGCGCCGCAGCTGGACTCGCTCCACGATGCGATCGATCAGCGCGCGGCTGTCGGTGCCGACGCGGTAGTCGGTGCCAAGAACGCGCTTGCCCAGGGCCTCCACCTGGCGCGGGAGCTCGGGGGCGGAAGAGGTTCGCGCCAGGAGCCGCGAGGTCTCGCCCAGAAAACCGGCGAGCTGGGCGCGGCGCCGGCGCGATGCGTCCGGATCCTTCAGCTCGAGCGTCTCCGGATACTCCTCCGCGACCTGCTGCAGCGCTGCCACCACCCGGCTCCAGGCCGCCTCCTCGTCGGCGGACAGGTCCGTTGCCGGAACGGGCCCCCGCCGCGCGCGCCCGAGCCAGACGGCCACGGCGGCGGCGAGGACGCCCGCGGCGAGGAGTCGCGTGGTCCGCCTGGAGACCACGCCTCTTGCTACGCGGCTGGGGCGCAACGGCCAATCCCGAATCGGTGCGGGTTCCGCCTCCGGATCCGGGGAACGATATCCCGACGGCGCGCCGCGCTCCAGCGCCGCGGGCGCTACAGGGTCCGCGCGCGCCGCGCGTCGGCGAGAAAGCGGGCGATGCCGGTGTAGACGCCCTCGGCCACGGCGTCGCGATAGGCGCGGGCGGCAAGCCGCCGGCCCTCGGTGGGATGGGTCAGGAAGGACGTCTCCACCAGGACGCACGGCATGTACGCCCCCACCAGCACGTAGAACGGGCCGCGCTTCACGCCCAG
>JBKPBB010000191.1:0-6423 GCA_046744245.1 Thermodesulfobacteriota bacterium | reverse complement strand
TGGCTGGTTGTCTCGTGGGCTCGGAGATGTGTATAAGAGACAGCTCGAGCGCCGCCGTCGCCGACGCCGCCTCGGCCTCGTGGAGCGCCGCCTTCACCTCGAGGCGGTCGCGCAGGTTGCGCAGCACGTCGACGACGGCGAAGAGCTGGCCGCGCGCGAAGCGGCTGGTCACGTCGGGCAGGACGGCCTCGGTGAGCGTCCTCACCGCGCCGTCGATCAGCGCCTCGAGCGGGATGGTCATGCCGGCGCTCCCGCGAGCCAGCCGCGCGTCATGCCGAGGAGGAGGTGCAGGAAGGGAAACTGGTGGTCGAAGATCGCCATGCGGAGGTCGGTGGTGCGGCCGCTCCGGAAGGCGGCGAGGCCGCTCAGCATGATGGCGATCATCTTGACGAAGGCGAGCACCGCGTAGAAGCGCAGGCGCTCGGGGTCGGCCGTGCGGCCCGAGGCCTCCGCCCAGCGCGCGGCGAACTCCTCGGGCGGGAGGAGCGCCGAGGCGTACGGCGTTCCCGCGCGCCAGAGCGGCGACGCGCACCAGGCCACGTCCTCGAGCGGATCGCCCAGGTGGACGAGCTCCCAGTCGAGGATGCCGGTGAGACGCGGGCCGCCTGCCTCGTGCACGACCAGGAAGTTGCCGAGCCGGTAGTCGCCGTGCACGAGCGTGATCGCATCGGTCGCGGGCGCGTGGCGGCGGCACCAGAGGAGCGCCTCGGCGAGCGGCGGAGAGACGGGGAGCCCGCTTCGGCGGATGCGCTCCTCCCAGCGCGCGAGCTCGTGCTCGGCGGCCTCGCGGCCGGGGCGGGGCGCGCCCAGGAACTGGATGCCGCGCGCGCGCCAGTCGATGGCGTGCAGGTGCGCGAGCGCACGGGCCACCTGGGGGCCGAGCGCCGCGCGCTCCGCGTCGTCGAACGGTCCCGAGCCGTCGGCGCGCGCGGCCGGGATCGGCACCTCGCCGGGGAGGCGCTCCATCACGTAGAAGGGACGCTCGAGCACGGCCGGGTCGCGCGTGAACCACGGCGTGGGCGGGGAGGGCAGCGGGTCGTCGGAGAGCGCGTGCAGCACGCGGAACTCGGGCTCGAGGTCGTAGGGCTCGAGGAGCCCGGCCACGGGCTCGCGCTTGACCACGTACCCGCGCCGCTCGCGTCCCACCTCGACCTCGAAGACGAACGTCTCCTGCGAGAAGCCCTCGGTCGAGCGCTCGAGGTGGATCACGCGCACGGGTGCGCCGAGCCGCTCGCCGACGAAGCGCTCGAGCCGCGCGCCGAGGTCGTCGTCCACGATGCTCAGACCGGCAGCCGGTAGAACGCGGCTGCGTTCGCGCCCATGATGCGCGCCTTCACCTCGGGTGCCAGGTCGGTGCGCTCGCCGAGCCCCCGGGTCGAGTTCGGGAAGTCGCTGTCCCAGTGGGGGTAGTCGCTCGCATACATGATGAAGCGATCGCCGAGCGTGGCCGCCACGAAGGGCAGCGCGCTCTCCTCGGGCTCGCAGCTCACGTAGAGCTGGCCGCGTGCGAGGTACTCGCGCGGCTCGCGCTTGCACTCGGGCGTCAGGCGGCCGCGCTTCTCCACGTGCTCGTCGAGCCGGTCGAAGAAGTAGGGCACCCAGCCCACCCCCGACTCGAGGAGCGCGACGCGCAGCCGCGGGTGCCGCTCGAGGACGCCCCCCAGGACGAGGGCCGTGGTCGCGACCATCATGTCGAAGGGGAAGCTCAGCACGTGCACCTGGAGGTAGTTGTCGAAGCGCTCGGCGCCGAGCGGCGGGAGATGGATGCCGGGCGCGCCGTGGATGCCGAGCGGCATCTCCAGCTCCTCGGCGGCGGCGTAGAAGGGCTCCAGGTCGCGATGGTCCAGGTTGCGCGTGCGGAGGACGGCCGGGACCATGATGGCGACCAGGCCGAGCTCCCGGGCCTCGCGCATGATGCGGATGGAGGTCGCCACGTCCTCGATCGGCACGAGACCGACGCCGAACATGCGCCGCGGGAACTGCCCGCAGTAGCCGGCGAGCCAGCGGTTGTAGAGGCGCGCGCACTCGGCCGCGAAGGCGAGGTCGGTGAAGGCGGGGAGGCCGAGCGCCGCGCTCGGGAAGAAGACCATGGCGTCGATCCCTTCGCGGTCGGCGTCGCGCATCACGCCCTCGGCGGTGAAGGGGCTCGCGCCCCGGTCGAGGCACAAGCCGTGCTTCGCGTGGCAGCCCGCCCCGGGGCCGGAGGCGTTGGGGTAGCGCCGGCCCTCGATCACGAGCGCCGCGCCCTCCTCGTCCGGCCGCGCCATGCGGATCTGGTCGGGGAAGCGGGCGAGGAGCTCGGCCATCAGCTCCTGGCCCTCGATCACGTGCGCGTCGCTGTCGACGACTCGCGTTGCCATGGAACGCCTCCTTCAGCCGGCGCGCGGCAGGCCGAGGGCCTGCTGCGCGAGCAGGTTGCGCAGCACCTCCGAGGTGCCCGACGAGATGGTGACCGAGCGCGAGTAGAGGTATGCCTCCGCCCACCCCCCGCCGTCGAGGGCGCGCGCGTCGCGCCCGAGCTGCGCGTAGGGGCCCGCGATCGCCATCGCCAGCTCGAGCGTGCGCTGCTGGATCTCGCTCCCGAAGAGCTTCTGGAGCGCGGCCTCGGGCGGCGCGTCCGCCGCGGCGTGGAGCCGCGGCAGGATGCGCAGCGTGTGCGCGCCGAACACCTCCGCCTCGATCCAGGCCTGCGCCACCCGCGGGCGGAAGGCGGCCAGGTCGGCGCGCCCCCGCTCGCGGCAGCGCCGGTAGAGGTCGGCGAGCGCGCGCGAGCCGTTCTGCAGCCGCACCTTGAAGTCGAAGGCCCAGAGCGTGCCCCGCTCGTGCGCGAGCGCGGCGCGGATGATGGGCCAGCCGCCGTTCACCGCGCCGACCACGTTCTCGGCGGGCACGCGCACGTCCTCGAAGAAGAGCTCGTTGAACTCCGAGCGGCCGCTCAGCTGCACGAGCGGCCGCCAGGTGATGCCCGGCGTGCGCATGTCGACGACCAGGCAGCTGATGCCCGCGTGCTTCGGCGCTTCGGGGCCGGTGCGCACGAGCAGCAGGCACCAGTCCGCGAAGTGCGCCTTGCTCGACCACACCTTCTGCCCGCTGACCACCCAGTGGTCGCCGTCGCGCCGCGCCCGGCAGCGGAGCGAGGCCAGGTCGGAGCCCGCGTTCGGCTCCGAGAAGCCGAGGCACCAGACCTGGTCGGCGGGACGGATGGGCGGCAGCCAGCGCGCCTGCTGCGCCGGCGTGCCGAAGCGGATGAGCGTCGGGCCGACGATGTTGACGCTCACCGGGTCCAGGATCTCGGGCGCCCGCGCGCGCGCCATCTCCTCGGTGAAGATGATCTGCTCGCGGAGGCTGGCACCCCGCCCGCCGTGCGCGCGCGGCCACTGGATGCCGACCCAGCCGCCCTCGGCCAGCGCGCGCTGCCAGGCGTGCCGGAAGCGGCGCTGCTCGGCCTCGTCCTCGGGGGCCGATGCGCGCGGCAGGTTGGCCTCGAGCCAGGCGCGCAGCTCGGCGCGGAAGCCCTCCTCCGCCGGGGTGTAGGTGACGCCGAACATTCGTTCGCCCCGAGCGGAGTTACTCCAAACCCGGCGCGGACGGCAAGGAACGCCGCCGGCCCGCGGGCAGCCGATTCAGGCCGGGTGGGGAGCGGGCGCCGCGGCCAGCGAAGGCGCGGCGAGCAGATCGACCGCCTCGCAGAGGAGCCAGATCGCGATCAGCGGGCCGGCCCAGCTGATGCCCTCCTGCATGACGAAGATGCCGAGGTACCCGACGACGAAGATCCCGAGCAGGCAGGCTCCGATGAGCCCGTGGCACCAGAGCGAGCGGTATTCGTCGCGCATGACCCACCAGACGACGCCGGGCACGAGGAGGAGCAGGCCGTCGTAGAAGTAGACGTACAGGTTGGCGCTGATGGCGAGCAGCACCGTCAGTCCGAAGAGGCGCGGAAGGGCCGTCTCCGAGTCGCTCCGCCGCCACCACGCCGCCATGGTCACCGTCCCGAGCAGGGCGACGCTCGCGAGCCAGGGGGCGGTGACCGACACGCCCTGCGAGGCCAGGGCACCGCTGACCGTGTACCAGAAGGCGTACAGGGTGAGCTGCTTCCACATCGGCACCGCATTCTGAAGCAGGTTCACGTAGCTGTGCGTGGCAAACGCATACTCGTGCCAGCGCTCGAGACCGAGCGGCAACGAGGCGAGCAGCAGGAGCGCACTCCCGACGCCGATCCCCGCGAGCACCCGCCACTGTCGTGCCAGCAGGCACACTGGCGGGAAGAAGATGGCGAGGTTCGGCTTGATGAACAGGAGCGAGAGGAGCAGGCCGGTCGTGACCGGCCGGCGGCGACGCCAGGCCCACAGGCTCGCCGCAAGGATGAGGGACAGCACGCCGCTGATCTGGCCGATGACGATGGCGGTGTTGAACGGCATGCTGGCGAGGACGGCGATCGCTGCGTTCGTGTGGTCCGCCCCGCGGCCGGGGACTGCGGCGCGGAGCACCGCCAGGGCGCCGCCAACGGCCGCCACCTCGACGAGGACGCAAAGGGCATAGGCGTACCACTCCGGGAGGACACCCAGCGGCGCGGCGAGGTAGATGCAGTACGGCGGGTACAACCAGAAGTACCGGCTGTCGCTGGCCATCCGGTAGATCGCAGTCAGGTCCCCGGCCAGGAGCTGCCGTCCGGTTTGATAGAACCGGTACCAGTCGCGCCGCGCGTTGGCGTGCGGGTCGGTGGCCAGGGCGAGGTTCCCGAACCAGCTGATCTGCATGAACCCGGTCACGGTGAGCAGCGCGAGACGCAGCAAGGCCCGCGCGATCCCGCGCCTTCTACCCGTCAGCCGGCCGTTCCTCGGCTCCACAGCCGCGCTGATATCGCAAGGCCCAGGCGTCGTTCCAGGGCGCCCCTAGCGGACGGGCGATGTCCGGCAGCCGAGTGCGCCGGTCACCGGCCGCTCGGCAACCAGCATGATCGAGAGGCCGAACGGCAGGCGCACCATGCGGATGACCCCTCGCTCCGCCCGGCTCACCAGGTGGAGCAGGCGGTTCACTCCGGGACTGACGAAGCTCGCCTCCTCGGCGGAACCGCGCATGAGACGCGCGAGTGGCGTCTTGCGCACGAGGAACGCGAGCGGCACCAGCCAGGAATGAAAGTAGGTGCAGCGCCGGACGATGAATCCCGCCGCCCGAACGCGCCGGCGCAGCGTGCGCGCCGTGTAGCGCCGGTGATGGCCGAGCGTCACGTCGTGATCGCTCCAGGCCCAGCCGTAGGCGGGCACGGTCAAGAGCAGCGTGGAGCCCGGCCGCACCACGCGCCCGAGCTCGCCGAGCGCGGCGACGTCGTCCGCCATGTGCTCGAGGACGTCCATGCACAGGACGCAGCCGGAGGAGCCGGTCTTGAGCGGCAACGCCTCTGCCCGCGCGACCACGAAGGGCGTGTCGCCGTCGCCCTTGCGGGCCAGGCCGATCGCGTAGGAGCTGGGGTCGATCCCGATCAGGGGATGGAAGCCGAGCGCCCGCAGCGCGGCGGCGCTGGCCCCCGTGCCGCAGCCGACGTCCGCGGCGGCGCCGTCCCGGGTCCCGGCCCGCCGGAGCTCCTGGACCGCCAGCTCGCGCTTGGCGCGGAACCACCAGTGCTCGCGCTCGAGCTTCGCCATGACGGCGAAGGTCTCGTCGCGCATGCTGGTGGGACGCGGGCCGCGGCGGCGCACGCGCGGAGCGAGGCGCAGGCGGAGCGCATCGCGCAGCATGGCGACGCCGTCGCGCAGGGGGCGCACGCGGCTCTCCTCCACGTGCCGCCACTCGACGGGCACCTCCTCGACGCGCAGGCCGAGACGGTCGGCGAAGAGGAGCAGCTCGACATCGAAGGCGAAGCCGGTGACCGAAAGCTGCTCGAAGAGGAGGAGCGCCGCCTCGCGCGCGAACACCTTGAGGCCGCACTGCGTGTCGTGCAGGCGCGTGAGACCGAGCAGCCGCAGCGCCAGGTTGAACGTCCGCCCCGAGAGCTCGCGCAGCCTGGGCTGGCGCACGGGAATGACACTCCCCGCGGCGGCCCGCGACGAGCACACCACGTCGGCGTTCCCGCTCTCGACGGGCGCGAAGCAGCGCTCGATGTCGGCGACTCCGACCGAGAGGTCGGCATCCGAGAACGCGACCGCTCGGCCGCTGGAAGCCAGGACCCCAGCGCGGACCGCTCCGCCCTTGCCCAGGTTGCGCTCCAGGCGAACGATCGAGGCGGTGAGCGACGTAGCTCCGAGTGCGGCCCGTGCGACCGCGACCGTGTCGTCGTCGCTGCCGTCGTCGACGAGGATGATCTCCGTCCGGGGATCGTTGAGCGAGGAAGTGGCGAGGGTGTGGATGGTTCGGGCGATCCGTGGCGCCTCGCGGTACATCGGGACGACCAACGTCCGCGCGTACGATGCGCGCTCCCTCTCCGCC
>JBKPBB010000350.1:0-5930 GCA_046744245.1 Thermodesulfobacteriota bacterium | reverse complement strand
CTGCCGCACCTCGAGGGTCACGTTGGACAGCAGCTGGCGATGGTTCAGCTCCGCTTCCGAACGCGCGATGCGGGTCTGCGTGTACTGGCTCTCGGCGAACGCGTTCGAGAGCGGGACCTGGAAGCGGAGCCCGAAGGAGTAGGCGCTGAAGTCGTTGGTGAGCATCCGGTCGTACGCCTCGGATGCCGAGCCGGCGAACGGCGACGGTGGCGTCAGGCCCGGGATGTTGCAGAGGAACCCCTGGTTCGGCGCGAGCGAGAGGCAGTTCGCACCGGCGATCGGCGTGAGCGAAAAGGTCGTAACGCTGCCGAACACGGCGGTACGGTTCGTGCCGCTGAGGCCGTTCACGCCGTACGACCCGACCACGTTGAGGACCGGAAGGAGCGCGTTGCCGGCGATCTTCTCGTTCAGCTGCTGCACGGTCACGCCGCGGGCCGAGGCCTGGATCTCGGGCCGCTCGGCCAGCGCGACGGCGAGCGTGTCGTCCAGGTCGACGCTCACTTCCTCGGGCTCGGCCGTCTCGCTCGGCTCGAGCGTGCGCGGCACGAAGGTGCCGGCGGGGCGATAGTAGACGAGCTGCGCCAGCGTCTGGCGAGCGACCGCCAGCGTGTTCTCCGCGGCGATCAGGTCCGACTGCCGGCTCGCCGCGTCTGCCTGTGCCTCGAGCACGGAGACCGGCGGGAGCAGCCCCACCCGCACGCGCGCCTGGTTCTCCTCGACCGTCCGGTCGGCGAGCTGCTTCGCCTCGCGGTCCACCTCGACGGTCTCGCGCGCACCGACGACCGCCCAGTACGCCTCGATCACCTGCTCGACGAAGTTCGCGAGATTCGCCTCGTACTGGTACACCGCGGCGTCCGCGGTGTACTCGGCCACGCGGACCACGAGGTAGCTGAAATCCCAGCCGAAGCTCTGGAGGAGCGGCTGGACGAGCGAGAAGTTGAGCTGCGGCTTGTACTGCGGGCGCAGCTGGTTGAAACGCGAGTTGCTGTCGATGCGGTCGTTCAGGCTGTCGAGCGTGATCTGCGTGCCACTGCGGAAGAGCTTGAAGAGGTGCAGGTTCGCATACCGGTCCTCGACGACCGAGGTGATGGTGCCGCCGAGCACGGTCGCGTTCGGCGTCACCGTCCGGGCGTAGTTGAGCTCGCCGAACAGCGAGGGATCGTACTGCGCCTGCGCCTGGAGGATGCCCTCGCCCTGCCGGATCGGCTCCAGGCGCTGCGCGGCGATGCCCGGGTTGTTCTGGAGCGCGAGGCCGATCACCATCTTGAGCGTCAAGCGCTCGACCTCCTCGTCGCGCGTGATCGGCGTGGGCACCTGCACGGCCGCGCTCTGGGGAACGCCGGGGCGCCACTGTCCCGGGAGGACCGCGCCGCGCCACGCCGGCTTGGGAGCGGCGGGCGGCGGCTCGCTCGAGCCCGGCGTCGCTACGATCGTCGACAGCGCGAGCGCGAGGAGCCAACGCGACGAAGGCACGGGCTGCCGCTAACGGATAACGCCCGCCGAGTCAACGAAGGCGGCGAACTTGACAACGGTGCGAGCGCGCGGCTAAACGAGTTCCTCGCACGACTGGCGTTCACGTGGAATCGACCACGGGGGAGTGCTGAACGACCAGCGGGCCGAACGCCTGGGCCCCTGCAGCGGAGGACGGAAGGGCTCGCCTCGCGAGCTCGTGACAGAGGGGTACAGGTGCCGGCGTGATCAAGTCGTTCCTGCTCGCTCCGGGGCCGACGCCGGTCCCGCCCGAGGTCCTGGCGGCGATGGCGCTGCCGGTGATCCATCATCGCACGCCGCAGTTCGGCGCCGTGCTCGCCGAGGTGCAGGAAGGCCTGCGCGAGCTCTTCGGCACCGCGCAAGACGTGCTCGTCCTCGCCGCCTCCGGCACCGGGGCAATGGAGGGCTCGGTCACCAACCTCCTCTCGCCCGGCGACGAGGTGGTGGTGGTGAACGGCGGCAAGTTCGGCGAGCGCTGGACGAAGATCTGCCAGGCCTACGGGCTCACCGTGCGCGAGCTGGTGGTCGAGTGGGGCCGCGCGGTCCGGCCCGAGGCGGTGCAGGCGGCGCTCGACGAGCATCCCCGGGTGCGCGCCCTCTTCGTGCAGGCGAGCGAGACATCCACCTGTGCGCTCCACCCCGTGCCCGCGCTCGCCGAAATCACGCGCCGGCGTGACGTGCTCTTGGTCGTCGATGGCATCACGGCGGTCGGCGTCATCGACCTGCCCATGGACCGGCTCGGGATCGACGTACTCGTCACCGGCTCGCAGAAGGCGCTCATGCTGCCGCCCGGGCTCGCCTTCGTTGCCCTCTCCGAGCGCGCCTGGAAGGCGACCGAGAGCGCGCGACTGCCGCGCTTCTACTTCGACTTCCGGCGCGAGCGGAAGGGGGTCGCCGAACGCTCGACCGCGTGGACGCCGGCCATCTCGCTCGTCCAGGGGCTGCGCGTCGCGCTCCAGCTGCTGCGCGCCGAGGGCTGGGCCAACGTGCATGCGCGCCACGACCGTCTGGCGCGCGCCACGCGCGCGGCCGCGACGGCGCTCGGCCTTCGCTTGCTCGCGCCCGAGTCGCCGAGCCCGGCGGCCACCGCCGTCATGCTGCCCGAGGGCCTCGACGGCACGGCGTTCTTCCGCTACCTGCGCGACCGCATGCGCGTCACCTTCGCCGGCGGCCAGGACAAGCTGAAGGGCAAGATCATCCGCCTCGCGCACCTCGGCTACGTGGACGCCTTCGACGTGGTGACGGGTGTGGCGGCGCTCGAGCTGGCCCTGCATCGCTTCGGCGCCCCGGTCGAGCTCGGCCGCGGCGTGGGCGCCGCCGAGCGCATCCTCGCCGAGGGCCTCCCGGCGCGCGGCTGATGGCCTACCGCGTCCTCCTGACCGACGCGCTCGGCCCCGAGGGGCTGGCGCGGCTCCGCGAGCAGCCGGAGCTCGAGATCGAGGCGCGCCCCGGTCTCTCGCCGGCGGAGCTGCGGGACGCGGTGTGCGACTTCCACGCCCTCATCATCCGCAGCGGCACCAAGGTCACCGCCGACGTGCTCGCGCGGGCGGACGCGCTGCGCGTGATCGGCCGGGCGGGCATCGGCGTCGACAACGTCGACGTCGATGCCGCCACCAAGAAGGGCATCGTGGTCATGAACACGCCCGGCGGATCCAACGTCACCACCGCCGAGCACGCGATCACCCTGCTGCTCGCCCTGGCGCGCAACGTCCCGCAGGCCGCGGCCGGCGTGCGCGCGGGGCGCTGGGAGCGGGAGAGGTGGCTCGGCACCGAGGTGTGCAACAAAGTGCTCGGCATCATCGGCCTCGGCAACATCGGCACGATCGTCGCCGAGCGCGCCCTCGGGCTCCGCATGAAGGTGATCGCCTACGACCCCTTCGTCACCCACGAGGTCGCGGCGCGCCTGGGCGTCGAGCTGGTCTCGCTCGACGAGCTCTACGCGCGCGCCGACTTCGTCACCATCCACACCCCGCTCACGCCGGAGACGCGCGGGCTCATCGGCCCGGGCACGCTCGCGCGCATGCGGCGCGGCGTGCGCATCGTCAACTGCGCGCGCGGCGGGATCGTCGACGAGGCGGCGCTCGCGGCGGCCATCAAGAGCGGCCAGGTGGCCGGCGCGGCCCTCGACGTGCTCGAGAAGGAGCCGCCCCCCGCGGGCCATCCCCTCCTCCAGCTCGAGCAGGTGATCTGCACGCCGCACCTCGGCGCCTCCACCGGCGAGGCGCAGGTGAACGTCGCGGTCGCCATCGCGCAGCAGGTCGCGGACTTCCTCTGCCGCGGCATCATCCAAAACGCCGTCAACGTGCCCTCGCTCTCGCCCGAGGTCCTCCGGGTGCTGCGCCCGTATCTGCTCCTCGCCGAGAAGCTGGGCGCCTTGGGGGCGCAGCTCTTGCCGGGACCGCCGCTCGAGATGACCGTGCAGGCGAGCGGCGAGGTGGCCGAGCGTGAGCTCCGCTCGCTCGCGGCCGCCGTGCTGCGCGGCCTCCTCGGCCAGCTCCTCGAGTCGGGCGTCAACTACGTGAACGCGCCGGCGATCGCCCGCGAGCGCGGCATCCGGGTGATCGAGGCGCGCGCCCCCCAGACCAGCGACTACCTGAACGCGCTCTCGGTCCAGGTGCGCACGGCCGCGCGCCCGATCGCGGTCGAGGGCGCGGTGTTCGGCGCCGACACGGTGCGCGTGACCAAGATCGACGGCTTCCGCATGGAGGCGGTGCCCGAGGGCTACATCCTGATGCTCCACAACCGCGACGTGCCGGGCGTGGTGGGGCGCGTCGGCACGCTCCTCGGCGAGCGCGGCATCAACATCGCCGGCATCGAGCTCGGCCGCGAGCGGGTGGGCGGCATGGCGCTCTCGCTGATCCACGTCGACGAGCCGGTGCCGGCAGAGGTGCTCGACGCGCTGCGCACCCTGCCACAGATCGTCTCCGCGCAGCAGCTGCGTCTCTGACCCATGCCGGCCACCGTCATCATCGGTACGCAGTGGGGCGACGAAGGGAAGGGGAAGGTCGTCGATCTCCTCGCCGCCGGCGCCGACGTCGTGGTCCGCTTCCACGGCGGCAACAACGCCGGCCACACGCTGGTGGTGAACGGCGAGAAGACCATCCTGAACCTGGTCCCCGCCGGCGTGCTCCATCCGGGGCGCATCTGCATGCTCGGACCCGGCGTGGTGATCGACCCCGAGGTGCTGGTGGGCGAGATCGAGGCGCTGCGCAAGCGGGGCTACCTGGCGGAGGACCGCTGGCTGCGCATCAGCGAGCGGGCCCACCTGATCATGCCCTACCATCGCGCCATCGACCGGGCGCGCGAGCGGTTGCGCGGCGCGGGGAACATCGGGACGACGGGGCGCGGCATCGGTCCGGCGTACGAGGACAAGATGGCGCGGACCGGCATCCGCGTCGGCGACCTGTTCGACGAGACGGGCTTCCGCGAGGCCCTCGAGCGCAACCTGCGCGAGAAGAACGCCTACCTCCAGGCGCTGCTCGGCGAGGCGCCGCTCGCCTTCGACGCCATCCACGAGCGCTACGCGGGCTGGCGCGAGCGGCTCCGCCCGTTCGTCACCGACACGGGCGCCGAGCTGCGGGCGGCGCTCGCCGCCGGGCGCCGCGTGCTGCTCGAAGGCGCGCAGGGCATGATGCTCGATGTCGACCACGGCACCTACCCGTTCGTCACCTCCTCGAGCTGCGTGGCGGGCGCCGCGGCCGCCGGCGCGGGCTTCCCGCCGCGCGCCATCGACCGCATCGTCGGCATCACCAAGGCCTACACGACGCGCGTCGGCGGCGGGCCCTTCCCGACCGAGCTGACCGACGCGCTCGGCGACCGGCTGCGCGCCGACGGCGACGAGTACGGCGCGACCACCGGACGCCCGCGGCGTTGCGGCTGGTTCGACGCGGTGGTCGTGCGCCAGGCGGCCGCGCTCTCCGGCGTCGACGGCCTCGCGGTCACCAAGCTCGACGTGCTGACCGGCATCGACCCGCTGCGCGTGTGCACCGCCTACGAGCTCGGCGGGCGTCGCCTCGAGCTTCCGCCCGCCACGGAGCGAGCGTGGGAGTGCGTCGTCCCGCGCTACGAGGAGCTGCCCGGCTGGTGCGAGCCGCTCGGCGGCGCGCGCGCGCTCGCCGACCTGCCCGCCAATGCGCGGCGCTACCTCGAGCGGCTCGCGGCGCTGGTCGGCGTGCCGGTCGCGCTCCTCTCGGTCGGCGCGCAGCGTGACCAGACGATCCGGCTGGGCGAGCTATTTTAACCCGACCCGAGACCTTGTCTCGGGTCGGGGGAGACAGCGAGAGTGGCGCCCGGTGTACTGGGCCGACGGCGTGCCGCGGCCGGCAAAAGCCGGCGCGGCAGACTTTCCGGACCGGAGCGCGTCACTGTGTGGCGACCCGTTCGCAGTGCGACGCACGGTGGCTGCCTACGGCCTCAACGTTTGCCGTGCCGGCTTTGCC
>JBKPBB010000459.1:0-3507 GCA_046744245.1 Thermodesulfobacteriota bacterium | reverse complement strand
CTCGTACATCGACTGGAAGAGCCCGCGCCCGAAGGCGCCGAAGTAGATGATCGGGCGGCGCGAGAGGACGGCGGTGGTGAGCTCGCCGTAGATGCGCCCGAGCCAGCGCGACTGCCCGAGCAGGTTGAAGCGGTAGGGGTGCTTGAAGTAGAGCAGCGCCTCCGCCTTGCCGTAGCCCATCTGCTGCTTCAAGTACGCCTTCACCGTGTTGCGCCGGTAGTGCCAGACGGTGGCCGCCGGGCTGAAGCCGATCGGATAGCCGCGGTTCTGGAGCCGCCAGCAGAGGTCCACGTCGTCACCCGCGGCGGCGAAGACCGGCTCGAAGCCGCCGATCTCCTCGAGCGCCTTCTTGGTGAACGCCATGTTGCAGCCCGGGACGTGCTCGGCGACCTCGTCGTTCAGGAGCACGTGCGTCGGGCCCCCGGGCGATGCGGCCACCGCCGCGGGCACCAGGTACGGCTCGGGCGGCGGGAAGTTCGGCCCGCCCACGGCCACGAAGCCGCTGCGCACGAACTTGTAGACCAGGAAGGCGAGCCAGTCGGGGTCGGGCACGCAGTCCGAGTCGGTGTAGGCGACGATCTCGCCGCTCGCCGCGTGGGCGCCGACGTTGCGCGCGACGCTGAGCCCCTTGTTCTCCTGGCTGATGATCACCATGCGCGGGCCGCCGGGGTCCGCGTCGTACACCGCCTTGTGCCGCTCGCTGATCTCGAGCGTGCGGTCCTTCGAGCCGTCGTTGACGACGATCACCTCGTAGTCGGGGTAGTTGAGCGTGCGCAGCGACTCGAGGCAGGCGTCCATGGTGCGCTCGGCGTTGTAGGCGCAGACCACGACCGAGACGCGCGGCGTCCGCTCGAGGCGCGGCGGCAGCGGGGCCGCGTACTGCGCCTGGACCGCGCGGTAGGCGGGCTTCGGCTGCCGGTCGGCATCCACCAGACCGAAGGCCCAGTCGGCGATCTGCGCGCCGCCGGTGAACCAGTCGTCGGTCCAGGAGAAGACGAAGGTGCCGGCCACGCCCGACTCGAAGCCGGCGCGGATCATCCAGGAGAGCAGCTCGGCCTGCCTGTCGGCACCCTCGCGCAGCGAGTCGACGCCGAACTCGGTCAGCACGAGCGGCTTGTCCTCGGCGATGTTCTGGAGCCGCGAGAGGTAGCGGCGGAAGTCGACCTCGCGGTGGAGGTAGACGTTGAAGGAGACGAAGTCGACGAAGTCGGTCACGTCGAGGTACTCGGTGGACGGGAAGTTGGCGTAGCTCACCAGCGCGGCGGGCGCGCGCTCCTTCACCTCGTCGCGCAGCGTGCGCAGGAAGTCGCGCACGCGATCGGGTCCGTACCAGCGCACGATGTCGGGCGGCACCTCGTTGCCGATGAGGAAGCCGAAGAGCGCGGGATGGTTGCCGCAGGTCTCGCCCGCGGCGCGCACGGTGCCGCGGATCTCCGCCACCAGGGCCTTGTCGTCGAGGAAGCAGACGTGCTCCGCCCACGGGATGGTGATCAGCACGCGCAGCCCGTGCTCGGCGGCGCGGTCGAGGAGCCAGCGCGGCGGCACGGTGAAGGTGCGGAGGCAGTTCACGCCGAGCTCCGCCATGAGCCGGAAGTCGGTCTCCAGCGTCGGCTCGTCGGGAAAGGGAAAGCCGTGCATGGTGACCCCGAACGGCCCGTAGGAGACGCCGCGCAGGTAGAGCTTGTGGTCCCCCACGAAGAAGAACTTGCCCCCGATGGCGGGCGGCGCGTCGTCGAGCGCGGGAGCGGAGGCGCGCTCCGGCAGCGGGCGCAACATGGCCTGCGTCATAAGGGGCGCGGAGATCGGCCAAGATAGACGACGGCGGCGGGACCCACAACCGCCGCGCAGGGCGATCTACGCGCGGCGCTGCGGGAGGGCGCGCTCCTCGGCCGGCGCTGGGACGGCCGCCCGCCAGCTCCGCATGAGGCGAACCAGCGCGGTGAGCCAGGTGGTCACGAGGCCGAGGAGCGCGAGGCGGAGCATGCGGCCGTACAGAGCAATGACCGTGCCGATCCCGAGCCTCGCGCGCGCGGGCGTCAACGCCGGCGACCGTCAGCGGGACGTCGCCAACGGCACGGCGTCGCCGGCCGCCCGCGGCCCGTCCGGGGTCTCCGCCCGCGCCAGCTCCGCACGGTTGGCCGGCGCGCCGCGCATCAGGCGACGCTCCACGAACTCCTCGATCACCACCCCTGGGCGTCACGCTCGACGACCACGGGGTCGAGGTCCTCGGTGAAGAGATAGAGGACGCGCGCGAAGTGCTCCGAGAGGAACGGGATCAGCGCGCCGGCGAACGAGTCGCGCAGGACGACCGCCCGCGGCAGCGCGGCGCCGGCGGGTCCCGAGCCGACTATGATGACCTCGCGCCGCTCCACGAGAGCGCTCTTACCGCCGCGGCGCCGCGGACGCCATCGGCCTCGGCTCTCCGCCCGATCGCGCGAGGGCTAGCGTGCGCCGGCGGTGACCGCCTGGCCGTCGCGCAGCTCCCCGGGCTGGCCGACGACCACAGTCTCGGCGCCGGTGAGGCCGCCGGTGACCTGGACCTGGTCGCCGAAGTCTCTCCCGAGCGTGAGCGCGGTCCGGTGGACGCGGCCGTCGGCGACGGTCCAGGCGAAGGGCGCGTCCGGAGTGCCGCGGACGGCGGCGCGGGGGATGAGGACCCCCGGGGGGCCGCCGTCGGCGGCGAGCGGCTCGAGGAAGGTGATGCGCGCGCTCATGTCGGGCCAGAGGAGGTCGTCGGGTTCCTCGATCTGCACCTCGATGCGGAGTGTGCCCTTCTGCCGATCGACCTGCGGATAGAGCTTGACGACGTGCGCGCGGTACCGGCGGTCGGGATACGCGTCGGGGACGAGCTCGGCGCGCTGCCCGATGTGGACCTTGGCGAGCTCGCTCTCGGTGACGTCCACCTGGCCGCGCAGGTCGTCGAGGTTGGCCATGCGGATCAGGTCGCCCGAGCCGGCGAAGCCGCCCGGCACCGCGATCTCGCCGACCTCCTTGAACTTGGCGAGGATGACGCCGCGCCGGGGGGCGCGCAGCGTCGTGTACTCGAGGGCGACTTGCGCCTGGGCGAGCTGTGCTTCCGCCTGGCCGACGCTCGCCGCTGCGGTCTCGGCCTCGGCCGCGCGCAGGTCGAGCTCGTCGCGCGAGATCACTCCTGTGTCGGCGAGCGTCCGGGCTCGCCGGAGCTGAGTGGCGCGGAGCGCGGCCGTGGCGCGGGCCTGGCGTAGATCGGCGTCGGCATGGCGGACCGCAGCCTCGTACTCGCGCGGGTCGAGCTGCACGAGCGGGTCGCCGGCCTGAACGTGATCGCCCTCCTCGACCATGTAGCGGTCGATGCGGCCCGCGACTCGCGCGCCGATCGCGATGTAGCGGTCGGCGCTCACCACGTAGCCGGCGCCGGAGAGGATGGGCACGCCCTCGGCGCCGCCGGCCGCCGCCTGCGCCACGCTCGCCTCCGCCACCTCGACCACCGGGGCCCGCGCCCTCACCAGGCGGACGCCCGCCGCCGCG
>JBKPBB010000079.1:0-10073 GCA_046744245.1 Thermodesulfobacteriota bacterium | reverse complement strand
CGAAGGTGGGCGCGAGCATCGGGAGCGTGACGTGGCGGAACTGCTGCCAGGCGCCCGCGCCGTCGATCCGGGCCGCCTCGTACAGCCGCTCGGGCACGTTCTCGAGCCCGGCGACGAAGATGATCATGTTGAAGCCGAAGTTCTTCCACACCGCGAGCAGGATGATGGCGGGCATGGCCCAGGCGGGATCGCCGAGCCAGTCGATGGGGCCGAGGCCGAGCAGCGCGAGGCCTCGGTTCAGGAGGCCGAAGCGGGGATGGTAGAGGTAGCGCCAGACGACCGCGACCGCGACCAGCGTGGTCACCACGGGCAGGAAGAAGACCGTGCGGAAGAAGCCGCGGAAGCGCGCGAGCCTGGCGCTCACGAGGAGCGCCGCGCCGAGCGAGACGGCGACCGAGAGCGGGCCGCCGACGAGGACGAAGTAGAGCGTGTTCCGGAGGGCGGTGCAGAAGCGCGGGTCGCGGAGGAGGGTCGCGTAGTTGTCCGCGCCGACCAGCCGCAGATGGCGCGCGTCGGCGATGGCGTAGATGTCGAAGTCCGTGAAGCTGAGCACGAGCGAGGCCACGACCGGCACGAGGAAGAAGACCCCGATCAGGCCGAGCGCCGGCGCCACGAAGCAGAGGGCCGGATCGATCCGCCGCCGCCGGGTCACCGCGCCCCCGCCCCCCCGAGGAGCCAGCGGCGCTTCGCGAGCAGCGCGTCCACGTTCCGGTCGAGCGCGCCGAGCGCCTCGTCCGCCGTCATGGTCCCGCGGACCGCCGCCTCGGCGTGCCGCGTGATCTCGGTCGCGATCCGCTCCCACTCGGGGATCTTCGGGGTCGCGCGCACGGCCTCGAGCTGCGTCCAGAACGCGCCCGCCTGCGGGTCACGCTCGAGCGCCGCCTCCGTCCACGCGCTTCTCCGCGCGGGGAGGTCGCCGGTCAGCCGGTAGAAGCGGACCTGCTGGGCCGGCTCGGAGAGGTACTCGATCAGCCCCCAGGCGGCGTCCTTGCGCGGCGAGCGCCGGAACACGGCGAGGCTCGCGCCGCCGGCGAGCGAGACGCCGGGGTAGCCGCCATCGGGCGCCGGCAGGGGCGCCGTGGCCCAGCGGCCGTTCAGGCCGGGCGGCAGCCGCTGCCGGAACTCGCCGAGGTTCCACGGCCCGCTCACATACAGGGCGAAGTATCCGGCCGCAAAGTCCTGGTACACGTTGGCCACCGCGGCCTCCCCCGTGCCGGGCGCGAGGCCGCGCCGGAAGAGGTCGAGGTAGAAGTCGAACGCGCGCCGGAAAGCCGGGCTCCGGAAGTCGCCGTAGCGGTCGCCGTCGCGCAGGAGGCCCGCTCCGAGCTGCAACGCCAGGATGACCGGCGGCTGCCACTCGCGGAGGGGGAGCAGGATCGCGTAGCGCTCGGGACCCGCGCGCGCCTTCACGCGCGCCATCGCGTCGGTCCACGCCGCCCACGTCCGCGGTGGGTCGGGATGGCCGGCCTCGGCGAGCAGGTCGCGGCGGTAGAAGAGGACACGGGTGTCCACGTACCACGGCACGCCGTAGGTGACCCCGTCGATCACGTTGGTGTCGAGGATGCCCGGGAAGTCGTCGCCCCTCACGAGCGCCGGGGAGCGTGCGAGGCGGTCGTCCAGCGGCTCGAGGGCATCCAGGGCGGCGAACTCCGGGAGCCAGGTGTTGCCCGCCTGGAAGACGTCGGGCATCGCCCCGCCGACGTAGGCGGTCACCAGCTTCTCGTGCGCCGCGCTCCAGGGAATCTGCTGCACGCGCACGCGAAGGCCGGGATGGCGGCGCTCGAAGCCCGGCATCAGCTCGGCCACCACCTCCCCCTCCCGCCCCATCGCCCACAGCTCGACCACCACGCCGCCGCGCGAGTCGCGGCCGCAGCCGAGGGCGCCGAAGAGCAGCAACAGCGCGCCGGCGGCGGACGGGCGAGGCGCGCGACGAGACGGACGCGGCGCGCTCAAGGTGAGAGTGGCGGGGGCCCCGGGTGCGGCGCCCGCCCCGGGCGACCCCACCGGGCGGCCCGCTCGCGCTCGGGCAGCTCCCAGACGCGCCGGTGGATGGCGTCGGTCAGGTCGGGATCCCCGAGCAGGATGCGGCGCTCCCGTACCGTCAGGCTCGCCGGCCCCTCGGCGAGCGCCCGCTCGAGGAGCGCCTCGCGCGCCGCCCGGAGGCTCGGCGCGAGCGAGCGCGAGCGGCCGAGCAAGGCGCGGTGCAGCGCATTCACGTAGGGGTCGACGGCGGCCCGGACGAAGCCGTCGCGCTCGCGCTCGGGGAGCGCCCCCATCCTCTGGCGCGCGGTGCGGGCCAGCTCGCGCAGGTCCTGCAGCTCCGGCGGTGGCGCGGTCTCCTCCGGGATCACGAAGAGCCCCCACCGCCGCGCGCGCTCCCCCAGGCTCGAGCGGCTGGTGTAGACGGAGAGCGGCACGGAGAGGATCAGCGCCCCGATGACCGGCGTCACCCACCAGAAGTAGCCCGGGCTCAGCCAGAAGAGGCCCGCGCCCCATGCGCTCGCGAACAGCGAGTCGAGCCCGTGGTGCCGGAGCGCCTCCCGCCAGCTGGTCGTGATCTCCTCCCGGCCCTGAGAGCCCCAGCCCACCGTGCGCCCGATGAGGTTCAGCAGGACGAACCGGCTGTGGAACACCATGCGGATGGGAGCGAGCAGGCTCGAGAGGAGGATCTCGAGGAGCACGCCGAGCGACAGCCGCAAGACGCCCCCGAAGGCCCGCGCGCTGCGTCGCTTGAGCACGATCAGGACGACGCTCAGGATCTTGGGGAGGAAGAGGATCATCGCGATCACCGCCAGCAGCCAGAGCGCCCAGTCGGGTCGCCAGATCGGCCACTCGGGGAACAGGCTCGCCCCGTGGGGGAAGTACTCGGGCTCCCGGAGCGCGGTCGCGAGCGCCTCCACCGTGCTGAGCGTGAGGAACACGAACCAGAGGAGGGCCGACATGTACGACAGCGCGCCGTTCAGGAAGAGCGCCCGGTGGGCGCCGAACAGGCCCTCGGTGAAGAGGAGCCGCAGGTGCTGCAGGTTCCCCTGGCACCAGCGGCGGTCGCGCTTCATCTCCTCGAGCAGCGTCGACGGCGTCTCCTCGTAGCTGCCCCCGAGGTCGTAGGCGAGCCAGAGGCTCCACCCCGCCCGCCCCATGAGGGCGGCCTCCACGAAGTCGTGGCTCAGGATCTCGCCGCCGAGCGGCTCCCGGCCCGGCAGCCGCGGGAGCGCGCAGTGCTCCGTGAAGGGCTCGACGCGGATGATCGTGTTGTGCCCCCAGTACTGGCCGTCGCCGAGCTGCCAGTAGTGGAGTCCGGCCGCGAACATCGGGCCGTACACGCGGCTCGCGAACTGCTGCAGGCGCGCGAACAGCGAGCTGCGGTTCACGGCCGCGGGGGCGGTCTGGATCATGCCGACGCCCGGGTGGCGCTCCATGAGCTCGACGAGGCGGACGAGCGTCTCGCCGGTCATCAGGCTGTCGGCGTCGAGCATGACCATGTAGCGGTAGCGCCGGCCCCAGCGCCGGCAGAAGTCGGCGACGTTGCCGCTCTTGCGCTCCAGGCGCACCTTGCGGCGGCGATAGAAGATGCGGCCGAAGCCCCCCACGGCGCGACACCAGTCGAACCACGCTTCCTCCTCCTTCACCGCCGCGCTCGGGTCGGCCGAGTCGCTGAGCACGAAGAAGTGGAAGCGGTCGAGCGCGCCGGCGCGCTCGAGCGAGCGATGGATCGCGCCGAGCCCCGCGAACACCCGCTCGACCGGCTCCTCGCAGATGGGCATCACGATGGCCGTGAGGACGCCCTCGGCCGGGACCACCGGCGGGTCGCCGCTGGAAGGCTCGAGGTTGGTGATCGCGAAGCGATCCCGGCGGCGGACGAGGGTGAGGAAGCCGAGCGTGGCGGTCCAGAAGCCGATCGAGATCCACCCGAAGAGGGCGCCAAAGAAGGCCGCGATCGTCACCTCGAGCCAGGTGCGCCCCTGGTGGGGCAGGACGTTCACCATGAACTCGCTCGCGATGAGGGTGGGGACCAGCACGAGGAGACCGAGGAGGAGGCGGCGCCGGAATGCGACGCGCGTCCATGGCAGCCGCCGGCGCATCCGGTGGAGCAGGCTGCCGTAGAGCGCCCGGTCGGCCGGGGCGGCCGGCGCCCGCTTGCGGCGGCGGCCGAGGAGACGGCGCAGGAAGCGGCGCTCGATCGGCTCCGAGACCATCGCCCGGCGGCTGAGCTCGGGCATCGAGCGCAGCAGCCCGTCCCCGGTGGCAGTCTCCGCCCGCCGGCCCGGCGTGTCGCTCCACGGCGAGCGCCCCCCGAGCGCCCGCGCGAGGCGCCAGGCGAGGAAGCCGTCGGGGGCGCCCTCGGGCGGGGCGGTTCCCGGGCGCTCCTCCTGCACGAGCTGGCGGAGCGCGCGCAGCGTCTCCGAGAGCGCGTCTCCCGCCCGCTCCCACGGCTGCGTCAGGGCGCGCTCGACCGCCCGGGCCGCGAGCGGAGCGTCCTCCTGCGGGTCGAGCCCGAGCGCCGCAAGGTAGGCGAGCGCGCGCGTGTGGACCTCCCTCCAGTCGTGGAGGATGCGGCCCCCGGGCACGGAGAGGTCGCGGTCGCCCGCCGGGCCGACCGGTCGCCGCGCAGCTGGATCGCCATCCATCGTGGGACCAAGCGAGCGGGGTCTCTGCTCGCTCACGGCAGGATCACGTAGGACCACGTCTCCGTCAACGTGTCACCCCCCTGCTCCAGGAACGCCCGCAGCTCCAGCGGCTCCCGCCTCTTCGGCCGTACCTGGAAGGTGAGTCGCCAGCCGCCGGTGAAAGGATTCTTCACCACGTGCTCCTCGAGCAGCTCCCCGGCCTCGGCGCCGCCGGCCACGGTGACCACGCCGTGCAGCACTCGGTCGGCCGGTATGGCCGCCAGCTTCTTGCCGGCGAAGTCGATCACGAAGCGCTGAGCGTCCTTGGCGGTGCCGCCGTCGCGACGCGTGGCCACGGCCCGGCCGCCTGGCGGTCGGTTCGGGTCGTCCCCGTACCAGTAGAGGGTGTATGAGAAGGCGGCGGGCTCAGCGGGCTTCGGGGCCTTCTCCGGCACCCAGTACGCGACCACGTTGTCGTTCGTGTCCGACGGGGTCGGGATCTCGATCAGCTCCACGGAGCCCGCTCCCCAGTCGCCGCTCGGCTCGACCCAGGCGCTCACCCGGCGCTCCGGCTGCGTCTCCAGGTCCTGGTAATGATCGAAGTCGCGATCGCGCTGCAGAAGGCCGAACCCGCGGGGCTTCTCCATCCGGAAGTGGCTCACGTTCAGCGTGCGGCGGTTGTCGAGCGGACGCCACAGCCACTCGCCGCTCGCGAAGCTGAGCAGGAGCCCGTCGGAGTCGTGCACCTCGGGGCGAAAGTCGTCGAAGGACCGGCTGGTGTTCTCGCCGTGGAAGAACATGCTGGTGAGCGGCGCGATCCCGAGCTTGCGTACCTCCTTGCGCAGGAAGAGACGGCACTCGACGTCGACCGCCGTCTGCTCGCCCGGGCGGACCACGAAGCGATAGGCGCCGGTGAGGCTCGGGCTGTCGAGCAGGGCGTAGACCGTCAGCCGATCGGCCCGGGGGGCGGGGCTCACCAGCCAGAACTCCTTGAAGTAGGGGAACTCCTCGCCCCAGGACTCCGCCGTGTCGATGCCGAGCCCGCGCGCCGACAGCCCGAACCCCTCGTCCTTCCCGACCGCCCGGAAGTAGCTCGCCCCGAGGAAGACGATGACCTCGTCGAAGTAGTCCCGCGCCTTGATCGGATAGTGGACGCGGAAGCCCGCGTAGCCGAGCTTCTGCGGCACCCGGCTGGCGAAGTCGGTCTTGCCGTAGTCGAACTGGTTGGGCGAGAACTCGACGGGGTGCACCCCCTTCGCCTCGACGACGTTTACCCGCACGGTGCGGTTGTAGTACAGCCCGGGGTGGAAGAACTGGACCTGGAAGGGCACCCCCCGGTCACGCCAGAGCCCTTGCTCGGGACGGAAGCGGATGTCGCGCCACTGGTCGTAGCTGATCTTGAGCAGCCAGTCGGGCACGCGCCCCTTGGCATCCTCGAACGGCTCCGCCGCGAGCCGGCGGGCCTTCTCCGCGACGTCGTCGAGACCGAACGCCGCGGCGCGCGCGGGGAGCACGGCCACGACGAGCACCCCGAGCGCATACAGCGCCCGCGACGGGCGCCCACCCCCCGCCGACGGCGGCCCCATTCCCGGCACGGCCATGCAGAGATGCGCTCGTTTCACACCCGCATCGAGACGGTCAAGTGCGGCGCACTCGGCCCGCCGGCGGCCTTCTCCCGGCCTCGGCCGTTTGCTATAGCGCCGTCCGCCTATGAGCGAGGCCCCATGAAGGTCGCCGTGCCGCGAGAGATCGCGCCGGGCGAGCGCCGCGTCGCACTCGTGCCGGACGCGGCGGCCGCGCTGGTCAAGGGCGGCCTCGGGGTGCTGGTCGAGAGCGGGGCGGGCGAGGGCGCGTTCCACGCCGACGCTGCCTTCGAGAAGGCCGGCGCACGGATCGTCCCCGACGCGGGCACGCTCTACGCGCAGGCCGACGTCGTGCTGAAGGTGCAGAAGCCGGCGCTCGGCGAGGTGGACCGGCTGCGCGAGGGCGCCGTGTTGATCTCGTTCCTCCAGGCGCTCACCAGCCCCGACCTCGTCGAGCGGCTGGCCGCGCGCCGGATCACCAGCTTCGGCATGGAGGGCATCCCGCGCATCAGCCGCGCGCAGAAGATGGACGCGCTCTCCTCGCAGGCCAACCTCGCGGGCTACAAGGCGGTCCTCATCGCGGCCGAGACGCTGGCGAAGCTCTTCCCCATGATGATGACGGCGGCCGGGACCGTCTTCGCCGCCCGCGTGCTGGTGATCGGCGCGGGGGTGGCCGGGCTGCAGGCGATCGCGACCGCACGCCGCTTGGGGGCACAGGTGTGGGGCTACGACGTGCGGGCCGCGGTGAAGGAGCAGGTCGCGAGCCTCGGCGCGAAGTTCCTCGAGTTCGATCTCGGCATCGCCGACGCCGAGGACAAGAGCGGCTACGCGAAGGCGCTGCCCGCCGAGGCGAGCCGCCGCCAGCAGGAGATGCTCGCCGAGAAGACCACGGAGTTCGACGTGGTCGTCACCACGGCGCTGGTGCCCGGCAGGCCGGCGCCGCGCCTGGTCACCAAGGAGACCGTCGCGGGCATGCGGCCCGGCTCGGTGATCGTCGACCTCGCCGCCGAGGCGGGCGGCAACTGCGAGCTGACCGAGCCCGACCAGGTGGTCGTGCGGCACGGCGTGACCATCCACGGCCCGACCAACCTGCCCGCCACCATGCCGGTGCACGCGAGCCAGCTCTACGCGCGCAACGTGAGCGAGCTCGTCCGCGAGCTGGTCAAGGACGGCGCGCTGGCGCTCGACTTCGACGACGAGGTCGTCCAGGGCGCCTGCGTCACGCACGGCGGCGCGGTCATGAACGACGCGGTCAGGGCCGCGCTGGCGGCACGGAAGTCGGCATGACGACCGAGCTCGAGGTCGGCCTCTACATCTTCATGCTGGCCGGGTTCCTCGGCTACCACATCATCACCCGCGTCCCGCCGCTGCTGCACACGCCGCTCATGTCGGCGACCAACGCCATCGCGGCGATCTCGCTGGTCGGGTCGCTGGTGGTCGCCGGCAGCGACTACAGCCACGTCCCGAACGGCTGGGTGTGTACCCTCCTCGGCTTCGTCGCGGTGACCTGCTCGTCCACGAACGCCTTCGGCGGCTTCCTCATCACGGACCGCATGCTGCGCATGTTCAAGACGGCGGAGGAGCGCGCGCGGGGGACGCGGCGGCCGGTGGAGCTGCAGGCGTTCGCGCTCGTCGCGGCGGTCGTCGCTGCGGTGGCGGGCATCCTCTACACGACCCGGCCCGCCGGAATGGCGATGGGGGAATATCTCCACGAGCACGTCGCCGCGGAGGCGCTCCGCTACTGCTACATCCTGTCGGCGGGGATGTTCGTGCTCGGGCTGAAGGGCCTCGCCTCCCCCAAGCGGGCGCGCGCCGGCATGTCGCTCGCGGCCTTCGGGATGTTCGTCGCGGTCGTCGGCACGCTCTTCCATCCGCACATCGTGACCTACCGGTGGATCGGCCTCGGCTTCGCGATCGGCGCGGTGGTCGGGGGCACGATGGGGCTCCGCATCCCGATGACCGCGGTGCCGCAGCGCACCGCGCTGTCGCACTCGCTGGGGGCGCTGGCGGCGTGCCTCGTGGGCGTCTCCGAGTACTTCCGCTACCAGGGCGCGCTCGACCGCGTGACGCTGACGGCCCTCGACTTCGAGGTGGTGGTCGGCGGGCTCACGTTCACGGGCAGCCTGATCGCGGCGGCCAAGCTCCAGGAGCTGCTGCGCGGGCGGCCGATCACGTACCGGGGCCAGAACGTCCTCAGCCTGAGCCTGCTCTCGGTCATCGTGGCCTCCGGGGTCTATCTGGTGGTCACCCAGGCAGCGACCGCGTTCTTCTACGTGATGGTGGGGCTGGCGCTGGTCTTCGGCCTCCTGCTCGTCATCCCGATCGGCGCGGCGGACATGCCGGTGGTGATTGCGCTGCTCAACTCGTACGGCGGCCTCGCCGATGCCGCGATGGGCTTCGTGCTGATGAACAAGATCCAGATCATCACCGGCTCGCTCGACGGCACCTCGGGTTTCCTGCTCGCGCTGCTCATGTGCCGCGCGATGAACCGCTCGGCGGTGAACGTGCTCTTCGGCGCGTTCGGCAGGGTGTCGGAGGAGGCGGTGGCGGCCGCCGCCGAGGCCAAGGGCAGCGTGCGCAGCATCGCGCCCGAGGAGACGGCCGTGCTCTTCGAGACCGCCCGCAACATCGTCGTCGTGCCCGGCTACGGCATGGCCGTGGCGCAGGCGCAGCACGCGGTGGCCGAGCTGGGCAACATCCTGAAGGAGCGCGGCGTGGACGTGAAGTACGCGATCCATCCGGTCGCCGGCCGCATGCCGGGCCACATGAACGTGCTCCTGGCCGAGGCCAACGTCCCCTACGAGCAGCTGCACGAGATGGAGGCGATCAACCCGTACTTCCCGGAGGCCGACATCGCGCTCGTGGTGGGCGCCAACGACGTCACCAACCCCGCGGCCAAGAGCAACCGGTCGAGCCCCCTCTACGGCATGCCCATCCTCGAGGTCGACCGCGCCAAGTCGATCATCGTGCTCAAGCGGAGCCTGCGCCCCGGCTTCGCCGGCGTCGACAACGACCTCTACTACAACGAGAGGTGTATGATGCTCTTCGGCGACGCCAAGGACAGCATCACCAAGCTCATCAGCGAGATGAAGTCACTCTTGTGAACAGCGAGGCGAGATCATGAAGACGGTCGCGCAGCTCTTGCGAACGAAGGGGCAGCAGGTCCTGTCCGTTTCGCCCGACATGCCCGTCTTCGAGGCCCTGGGCGTGATGGCCGACAAGAACGTCGGGGCCCTGCTCGTGGTCGAAGGCGAACGGCTGGTCGGGGTCTTCTCCGAGCGGGACTACGCCCGGAAGGTCATCCTGAAGGGCAAATCCTCCAAGGATACGCCCGTGCAGGAGATCATGAGCTCCCACGTGCTCTACGTGCGTCCCGAGCAGACGATCGAGGACTGCATGGCGTTGATGACGGACAAGCGCGTCCGCCACCTGCCCGTGATGGAGGAGGGACGGGTCGTGGGTGTGATCTCGATCGGGGACGTCGTGAAGGCGATCATCGCCGAGCAGGAGTTCATCATCGAGCAGCTCCAGAACTACATCACGGGGCGGTAGCCGCGCGCCGCGGAGCGCTCCCCGGGTGTCGGACGCTCAGCCGGACGGCAGCAGGCGGAGGACCGCGTCATCGAACTCCTTCGGCAGCAGATCGTGCGGAGAGATCAGGACGTTGGGCTGGGAATTCCGCATCTCGAAGCCGACGGTTCCTAGCACTTCCCGGTTGTCGGAGCGCTGGAGAGAGAGCTCGAGCTTCGCGCTCTCCGTATAGAAGAGAGCGCCGCTGTGGTGCTCCCACCGGAGGACGACGGGCACGACGGCATACCTCCCGTGACGAGCCGCACACGCTCTCGGCTCATCGCTCCGATCACCCACGGGGATCACCTTGACC
>JBKPBB010000409.1:0-2793 GCA_046744245.1 Thermodesulfobacteriota bacterium | reverse complement strand
CCCCCGGGTGGGGAGCACCGGAACCGCGCGCGGCTCCCGCCCCCCCCAGCTTTCCCGCCCGGCTTGACATGGCCCCCCACCGAACGGAATAATGTACCCCACCGATCGGTCGGGTCCACCCATTAAGGCCGTCCCCGCATTCCCCGAGCAGAGCTCGCGCGACAAGATCCTCGACGCCGCCGAGGCCCTGTTCGCCAAGCGCGGCTACGCGGGCGTCGGCCTCTCCGAGCTGGCCGAGGTGGTCGGACTCGGCAAATCCTCGCTCTTCCACCACTTCGAGAACAAGGCGCAGCTCTACGCCGCGGTCACGGCACGCATCCTCGGGCGCATCGAGGAGCGCCTCGTTCGCTCGCTCGCCAGGGGCGGCGACCCGCTCGCGCGCCTGGAGCGCTGGCTCGACGAGCTCGTGGACCTGCTCGCCGACCACCCGACCTACGCGCGCCTGCTGCTCCGCTCGCTGTTCGAGGACGACGACCTCCCGGGCGACACGCCCGGGGAGCTGGAGGCGCAGCGCGCGATCGGCAGCATGATGGCGAGCGTCGGGGCGCTCCTCCGGGAGGGCATGGCGGCGGGCCTCTTCCGCGCCGCCAACGTGCAGCACCTGCTGCTCACGCTCGTCGGCCTCACGGTCTTTCCCTTCGCGTCGGGCGAGTTCGGCGCGGAGGTCCTGGGCAAGGACATCTTCGACCCGGCCGAGGTCAGGCGGCGGAAGCGCGAGCTCCGCGACCTGCTCCGCTTCGGCCTCGCCGTCGACAAAGGACGCTGAGGGAGGAGACATGGAGAAGATCCTCGCGGAGCACCGCCGCCGGCTCGGCAACTTCGAGCTGGTCGACATCGACGAGGCGCGCATCGCGGCGCTGCGCAGCCAGATCGACGTCGACGTGCCGGTCGACCTGCACTGGACGTGGAACTACGCGAGCGAGGTGGCGGAGCTGCGCGCCCTCTACGAGCGCGGCAAGCGAGGCCAGTGGAACGCCGAGGCCGACGTCGACTGGTCGATCCCCTTCCCGCGCGACGAATGGTTCCTGCCCAGGGACGGGCTCCAGATCCTCCCCTCCGTCCTCGCCAGCGTGGGCGCCGACGACGCCACCTGTCGCGCGGCGGCGTTCGACGAGTTCGCCTGGACGCTCTCTCAGCTGCTGCACGGCGAGCAGGCGGCGCTCCAGCTCTGCGGCCAGCTCACCAACGCCTGCCCCACCCTCGACGCCAAGTTCTACGCCGCCTCGCAGGTGATCGACGAGGCGCGGCACGTCGAGGTGTTCGCCAAGTTCCTGCAGCGCAAGGTGGGGACGATCTACCCCATCGGCGGGACGCTGAAGGCGCTCCTCGACACGCTGCTCGCGGCGCCCACCTGGAAGACGAAGACCCTCGGCATGCAGACCCTCTTCGAGGGCATGGCGGTCGGCATCTTCGACATGATTCAGAAGGGCTGCACGAACCCGCTCCTCTCCGACATCATCCGACGCGTCAAGCAGGACGAGGCGCGGCACGCGGCCTTCGGCATCCTGACCATGCGCCGGACGGTGCGCGAAGCCACGGCCGACGAGATGGCGGCGATGGAGGACTTTTCCTTCAACGTCCTCGAGACCTTCAATGCCAACCAGCAGCTCGACATGCTGCGCGACCTGGCGCCGAGGTACGGCCTGGACCCCGACACCGTCGTGCAGATGCTGCTCGCGCAGGAGGACTTCGCCCAGTTCAACAGCGAGGTCTTCATGCACACGGTGATCCCGAACCTCGCGCGCCTGGGGCTCATCACCGAGCGCACGGAGGCGAAGTACCGGGCCGCGGGCATCATGTGGGGCGACCGGTTCGGCGCGGGGACCGACGCCGACGTGGCGGCGAGCCTGAGGGGGAACTAGGCGCGCGCACGCGACCGGGTCCCGAGCTGCTCACTGCCCTCGCTCGCATAGGGCTCGCCATGGCGGCGCGTCTCGGTAGCGGACGCCCGGGCCGCGAATCCGCAGCCCGCCCGGGGTGAGGCGTGCGTGGCCCCCTCGCGGACGCCGGGGGTGCCGCAGCCCGAGTCACACGCATTGGTGAATCCAGACGCCCGTGCAAATTCGTCCGCAACGGGCGCGCGCGGGACGGCGCATCGTCTGGGCCAGGTATCCATTTTTTCGAACGCGTTGACCCAACCATCCTCCCTTCGGCATAAAGCCGCGGACTTCTCTTCACATCGACACGACGAGCATCTACGACTACTTCGCGGCATTCGCGCCTTCTGTCTTGCTAATACGTTGACCTGCGCTCGCGCGTAGGCCATCCCGTCTGCAAGCCGGCCCGTGCGGATCCGTCCCGCAGCCAGCGTCGAGGTGTCGACACTGCGGGACAGGTTTGGGCGCGAGTGCCACGAACCGGGTCGGCCGAACGCCAGTCCCACGTCCACATCTTCCCCTGCGCCACAGGGCCTGCGGGAGGATCGATTGTTGCACGTGGTGGCCGGCGACCGACCGTCCCGGAGCACGGCTCGGGGAGGCTCGAGGAGGCTGGGAGATGGGGCAACGGCCGAAGACTCTGGGATTCGCGTTCCTGCTCACGCTGCTCGCGGCGCTGGGCCAGGCCGGTCAGTTCTCCGCCGCGCTGGCGGGCAGCTGCGGCCGCTCGGGCGAGTCGCCCGAGCGGGTCTTCCAGTGGACCCCGACGGTCTCGGGCACGGCGACCATCCAGACGTGCGGCGCGGGCACCACGTTCGACACCGTCCTCTACCTGCGCAGCGGGGCGTGCTCGGGCGGGCCCGAGGTCGCGGCCGGGTGCAACGATGACACCTGCCCCAACGCGACCGGCCTGTTC
>JBKPBB010000478.1:0-8055 GCA_046744245.1 Thermodesulfobacteriota bacterium | reverse complement strand
GAGATCAGTATCAATGTCTCGTGGGCTCGGAGATGTGTATAAGAGACAGGTTCACGACCAGCACGCTCGCGGTCGGGCCGCACTCGATCACCGCGTCCTATGGCGGCGACGCAAACTTCAGCGGAAGCACTTCGAGCCCCCTCATCCAGACGGTGAAGAGGGCCCGCGCCCGCACCACCACGTTGGTCAGCTCCTCGGCCAACCCCTCGGTGTCCGGGCAGCCGGTGACTTTCACCGCGACGGTGGCGGCGAAGGGCCCCGTCGGGGTCACCCCGAGCGGCACGGTGACCTTCGAGGACGGCCAGACCACTCTCGGCACCGGCACGCTGAACGGCTCGGGCCAGGCGATGTTCACGACCAGCACGCTCACGGTCGGCTCGCACTCGATCACCGCGTCCTACGGCGGCGACACGACCTTCAAGGAAGAGACCTCGCCCAAGTTCACCCAGACCGTGAACCCCTAGTTTCGCGGCTCCTGTGAGCGGGTCCTTCCCGTCCTCCTCGTAGTCGAGCGCGAAGAGCGTGCCGCGCTTGCGCGTGTGACCGGTGAGGTAGAGCACGCACACGTCCCCGGCAGGGTTGAACCTACGTTTCCCAGATCAGACCCCTGGCTGGCTCCGCCCCCCTCTTCCCGACCCGACGTTCCTCTCCGGAGCCGTTCCTCTCCGGAGCCATATACGAGGCGGACAAAGCCCCTGCGTCGCGTGATCCGTCCGAGTGCTCGTCTTCGCAAGATGTCCACGACCGACGCGACGGTCGCGAGAACGATGATGGCGACGACTCCCACCGATGCGACGCTGTAGGCGGTCTCGACGCGCCCCGACGCCGCACTCGCCGCCCGCGATGCCAGGAGGGCGCCTACCAACGCCCCCTCCGAGCGCGTCGCGGGTGGCGAGCGAGCGCGGCGCGCGCCGCTGCGCCGGCCGACGCGCCGGGTCAACGGCGCTCCCCGCGGGCTGCTCTCCTCGCGACCTGAACCTCATTGACGTGTGTCGCACCTGTTCGTACTCTCCGTCCGACGGCGTGCGCCATGGGTCACGTCTACGTCCAGGCGACGATCAGGGGGAAGCGAGCCGCGAAGGTGCGTTTCCTCGCCGATACGGACGCCGCGTACGGCCTGATCTCTCCCGAGATGGCGCGGCGGCTGGGAATCACGCCCGGTCCGATCCGCGACCGGGTCCGGCCGGCGAGCGGCGGCACGGTGCGCCTGCCCATGGCCCTTGCCGCGATCCGCATCGACGGGCGGGAGACGGGAACGATCTTTTGGATCGGCCCCTGTGAGGAGCCCCTCCTCGGGGTCGAGCGATGGAGGCCCTCGGGCTCGCAGTGGATCCCGTACGGCGGCGGCTGCGAGCCATTTGTCCCTACGCGACGCGACTGGGCGGGTTCGGAAGGCGCTGACCTAGAAACGTGAATTAAAAGGGGGGCGAGATGCACGTTGGAATGGGCGTCATTTTTCAGGGCGAGGGCGAAGGACGAACCGATCGCAACGTCTATCGGAACGAGCTTCGCCTCGGCGATCTCGCCGAGCCGCTCGGGTTCGATTCGCTGTGGGGCGTCGAGCATCACTTCACCGACTACACGATGTGTCCCGACGTCCTTCTCTACCTCACGTATTTTGCCGGGCGCACGCAACGCATCCAGCTCGGCTCGATGGTGGTCGTGCTGCCGTGGCACAACCCCTTGCGCGTGGCCGAGCAGGTCGTGATGCTCGATCACATCTCGAACGGGCGCTTGATCCTCGGCCTCGGCCGCGGGCTCGGGCGCGTGGAGTTCGAGGGGTTCGGCGTGAACCAGGAGGACAGCCGCGAGATCTTCACCGAGGCGGCGCAGCTGATCCTCGAGGGGCTCGAACGCGGCTGCTGCGAGTTCGACGGCCGGTTCGTGAAGCAGAAGCGGCGCGAGCTCCGTCCGCGGCCCTTCAAGTCGTTTCGCGGGCGGACCTACGCCGCCGCCGTCTCGCCCGAGTCGTCGGTCATCATGGCCAAGCTCGGCATCGGCCTCCTGATCATCCCGCAGAAGCCGTGGGAGATGGTGGCGAACGAGCTGAACGCCTATCGCCGGGTGTACAGCGAGGTGAACGGCACGGATGCGCCGCCGCCGATCGTCGGAGGGTGGACGTTCTTCGACGAGGACCCGGGCCGGGCCGAGGAGCTCGGCCGCCGGTACATCGGCGCCTACTGGCGCTCCGTCGTCAAGCACTACGAGCTCATCGGCGACCATCTGACGA
The DNA here is from genome assembly GCA_046744245.1 of Thermodesulfobacteriota bacterium. Lineage (GTDB taxonomy): Bacteria > Desulfobacterota > Binatia > DP-6 > DP-6 > DP-6. The sequence continues at coordinate 5,825 of JBKPBB010000478.1, read as the reverse complement.
AGATGCGCGGCTACGAAGCCTACAAGGACGTGCAGGAGAGGGTGTCCACGCCGGGCGGAGTCGACGCGATGACGGAGTTCTTCCTGAACCTCCAGGTCTACGGCACGCCCGAGCAATGCTACGAGAAGGTCCTCGACATCCAGAAGCGCACGGGGGCCGAGGCGTTCAACGGCGTCTTCAGCTACGGTGGCATGCCGTACGAGATCGCCGAGAGCAGCCTGCGGCTCTTCGCCACCGAGGTGATGCCCGAGCTCAAGCGCCACATCCCCGCCGAAGACCAGCTGATCGCGCGCGCCGGGGTCGGTCCCACCGCCCAGCCAGGGTCGTTCCGCCTGACGGTCGTCGCGACCTGAAGCATGCTGCGTGAGAAGGTGCGCAACGCGGGGCGCGTTCGCTGCTCTACTCCCCGCCCCGCAGCGCCTCGAGCACCTGCTCGGGATGCTTTGCCGCGTCGCTGACCCGCGCCCAGTGCTTGCGCACCTTGCCGTCCGGCCCGATCCACACCGTCGAGCGGATGACCCCGACGGTCTTCTTGCCGTACATCATCTTCTCGCCGTAGGCGCCGTAGGTCTTCATCACCTTGCGGTCGGGGTCCGAGAGGAGCGGGAAGGGAAGCTTGTACTTGGCGCTGAACTTCTGGTGCGAGGCCGCGCCGTCGGCGGAGACGCCCAGCACGACGGCGTCGAGCTTCCCGATCTCCTTCCACGCGTCACGGAAGCCGCACGCCTCCTTGGTGCAGCCCGGCGTGTCGTCCTTGGGGTAGAAGTAGAGGATGACGTTCCGGCCCGCGAAGTCCGCGAGCGAGACCTTTTTCCCCTGTGCGTCCTCGAGCGCGAAGGCGGGGGCCGCCTTCCCTTCCTGGATGGTCGCCATGGCGCACTCAACTGACGGCTGAGAGGGAACATGTCAACCGGACGCTTCACGGATCGTGTGCTGTTCGTCACGGGAGCCGGCTCGGGCCTCGCGCGGGCGACGGCCAAGCTCTTCGCCGCCGAGGGCGCGAAGGTGTTCGCGGTCGACGTGGACCCCGACGGGCTTGCGGAGACGATCCTCGCCGTCCGCCTGGCGGGCGGTACGGCGGAGGGCGGGAGCTGCGACGTCGCGGACATGGCATCGGTGCGCGAGTCGGTCGAGCGCGCGGCGGCGGTCTTCGGCGGGCTGAACGTCCTGGTGAACGCCGCCGGCGTGGGACGCAGCGCCCGCCTCGAGGAGATCGACGAGTCGGAATGGGCGCGCGTCCTGGCGGTGAACCTGACGGGCGCCTTCAACACCGTGAAGGCGGCCCTGCCGCATCTCCTCGCGGCGCGCGGGAACATCGTGAACGTCGCCTCCACGGCTGCCATGCGCGGGCAGGCCTACGCCGCGCACTACGCCGCCTCGAAGGCGGGGCTCGTCAACTTCACGCGCTCGATCGCGCTCGAGTTCGCGAGCCGCGGGCTGCGCGCCAACTGCCTCGCGCCGGCCGGGATCATGTCCCCGTTCGTGAAGAACTTCATCCCGCGCCCCGACTTCGAGCCGTCGCTGGTCGCGTACTACTCGCCGCCCGTGCCGCACCAGATGTCGAAGCCCGAGGACATGGCCAGGACGATCGCGTTCCTCGCCTCGGACGAGGTGCCGATGATCACGGGGGCGACGCTGGTCGCGGACTGGGGGACGCTCGCGTAGTGGCGGGGCTCCTCGCAGCGCTGGAGCGCGCGGTCGCCGTGCGCGGCACGCACCCGTTCCTCCTGCACGCGGGGCGGCGGGTGACCTATGCCGAGTTCGACCGGCTCGCGAATCGCGCGGCGCACGTGCTGCGTGGGCTCGGCGTCGGGAAGGGCGACCGGGTCACCCTCGCGATGGGGAGCTCGGTCGAGTATCTGGTCGCCGCGTTCGGCATCCTGAAGGCCGGCGGCGTGCTGAACCCGGTGAACCCGGCGCTCGGCGCGCGCGAGCTCGGCTACATCCTCGGCCACGCGGAGCCGAAGGTGGTGATCACCGATGCGGCCCGGGTCGAGGCCGCAGGCACGGTGCTCGGGGCCGACGCGTTCGGGGCGCTGGTCGAGCGCAGCTCCGAGGCGCCGCCCGGCGTCGCCCTCGGCCCCGGCGACGCCTCGACGCTCCTCTACACCTCGGGCACGACTGGAACGCCGAAGGGCGTCCTCTTCAGCCACGGCTCGACCGGCATCGGCGGGCGGCACTTCATCGAGGCGCTCGGGCTCACGCCCGGCGACGTGATCCTCGCCGTCACGCCGCTCTTCCACGGCAACGCGTGGGGCGCGGTGCAGACGGCGCTCCACGCGGGCGGCACGGTCGCCTTCCCGCAGGCGTTCCACGCCTCGGAGTTCTGGCCGCTCGTCCACCAGACGGGCGCGACGGTGCTCTACACGCTCGGAACGATCCTCGCCATGCTCTTGACGCGCCAGCCGTCGGCGCTGGAGCGCACGAGCCGGCTGCGGGTCATCCTCGGTCTCGGCGCCGCACCCATCCGCGACCAGGTGATGCGCCGCTTCGGCGTCGCGCACGTCGCCGAGTGCTTCGGCTCGACCGACGCCGGCGTGGTCACCATCACCCCCCTCGGCGCCGCCTGGCGCCCCGGGTCGTGCGGCCCGCCGGTGCCGGGCGTCGAGCTCCGCATCCTCGACGATGACGGGCGCCCGCTTCCCCCGCGGCAGGCGGGCGAGATCGCGGTCCGCTCGCCCGCGCGCCTGTCCGCGTACTTCCGGGACCCCGAGGCGACGGCGGCGGCGCTCCGCGACGGCTGGTTCCTGACCGGCGACCTCGGCTTCGTCGACGAGGACGGCTGGCTCTACTTCGTCGACCGCAAGCGCGACGTGATCCGCCGCGGGGGCGAGAACGTCTCCTCGGTGCTGATCGAGAAGACGCTGCGCGAGCACCCGCGCGTCGCCGAGGCGGCGGTGATCGGCGTCGCGGACCCGGTGCTCGGGCAGGAGATCAAGGCGTTCGTGGTGGCCAGGGAGCCGCTGGCGGAAGAGGAGCTGCGCGCCTTCGCGGCCGAGCGGCTGGCGAAGTTCCAGGTGCCGCGGCTGTGGGAGTTCCGCGAGGCGCTCCCCAAGACCGCGACCGAGCGGATCGAGAAGTACAAGCTCCGCGAGGAGCATTCGCGGGGAAAGCCGCTTCTCGGCTGACCCACGGTAGGAGAGAACGGGCCTTTCCTTACCTTTCCGACGAAGGCAAGGAAGAGCCATGGTCAAAGCGACCATCACGAGCAAGGGGCAGGTCACCATCCCGAAGCGGGTCCGGGACGACCTCGGGCTGGTGACCGGTGACCACGTGGGGTTCGTGGCCGACGGGCGCGGCAGCTACAAGCTGAAGCCGATTCGGACCAGGTCGTCGGCGCAAGGCGTCTGCGACCGGCTCGTCAAGCCCGGCGCGCACGCGAGCGTCGAGGACATGGAGCGGGCCGTCGAGGATTCGGGCGCGCGACGGTTCGCGCGCGCCGTGCGTCGCGGCAGACGGCGGTGATCGCCCTCGACACCAACGTCCTCGTCCGCCATCTCTACCAGCGAGACGATCCGGGACAATCGCGGGCGGCGAGCCGCGTGGTCGCCGGCGCAATCGCTGCCGGCGAGACCGTCTTCATCAGCGCCGTCGTCCTCGCCGAGACGGCGCTCGTCCTCCGCCGCATCTACCGCCTCCCCAGAGGCGGCCTCGCGCAGGCAGTCGAGACGCTCTGCAACGACCCGGCGTTCACCCTCGAGCACCGGGGCCTGGTGCGCGCGGCCCTCGATCTCTTCAAGCGCGGTCGGGCCGACTTCAACGACTACCTGATCGGGCGGATCGCGAAGCAGGCCGGGGGGACCACCACCTACACGCTCGACCGAGGGCTTCGCCGCGCGCGTGGCTTCACCTGGCTCCGGGCCGGATGAGAAAGGACGAGTGATCGCATGAGGGTCTCCGCGTTTGCCGACATCGAGCAGGACTTCCTGGCGCGCGTCCGTCAGATCGTCTGGTGCAGCGTGGCCACCGTCGACCGCCGCGGGCGCCCGCGCTCGCGCATCCTCCATCCCCTCTGGGAAGGACGGACCGGCTGGATCCTCACCGGACGCCACACGCTCAAGACGCAGCACCTCGCCGCCAACCCGCACGTCTCGCTCTGCTATGCGAACAGCGACCTCCAGCAGGTCTACGTCGACTGTCGCGCCGAGTGGGCCGACGGCCCCGCCGACAAGTCGCGACTCTGGGACCTGTTCGCGGCCACGCCGCCTCCCATCGGCTACGACCCGATCGCGTTCTGGCCCGACGGCAAACAGGATCCGACCTTCGGCGTCCTCAGGCTCACGCCATGGCGGATCGAGGTCACCTCGCTCGCCGATCTCGTGAGCGGCTCGGGGAAGATCTGGCGCGCTTGAGGCTGGTTGAAGCGCACCGTCACCACCGGTACGCCGTCGTCAGGGTCTCGTTGCTCGCCCGGAGGTCCTCGCTATGATCGCTGCGAGGAGGCTCGCCATGGTCACGATCGAGATCACGCCAGAGGACGCGCGCCTGCTCCGCGAGGTGCTCGAGAGCTATCTCTCCGACCTGCGTATGGAGATCGCGGGGACCGACAGCGTGAGCTTTCGCGAGAACCTGAAGAAGACCGAGGCCTTCCTGAAGGGCCTGCTCACGCGACTGCACGAGCCGCCCTGAGCACGGCACGGGTCGACCTGGGGCAGCTCGGCGCGGGTGCCGGGAAGCCGGACCTGCACCTCGCGACCGAGGCCGAGTTCGCCGCCGCCGGTGCAGGCCCGCGGGCCTGCAGGGCATCAGATCGGTGGCGGCACCGCCGCCTCGGGCGCGCCGTGCTCCGCGAACCCGCCGGCGAGGGCCCCGGGATCGTGGCGTGGGAAGGCGCAGGACAGCACGCGGGTGCGGCGCGCGGCGGCGAAGACGGCCGTGACCTCGACGTGGCTCTTGCCCGGCTGATCGACCACCGCGAGCCGGATGCGGGGGCCTGCCGCGTCCGCCATCGCCGCACGCAGGAGCGCCCGCACGGTGCGGTAGGTCGCAGCGCCGGCCGCCGGCAGGAGGACCGCCTCGGATGGGCCGAGCCGCACCTCGAGGCCGCGCTCGCGGAGCGCGTCGGCCTCCGCACGCAGCACCCGAGCGAGCACGCAGTGCAGGCAGGTGCGGGTCATGCCGCCGCCCCGAAGACGAGCGCGGCGTTCGTGCCGCCGAAACCGAAGGAGTTCGAGAGCGCGATCTCGAGGCGCGCCCGGCGGGCATGCTGCGGGACGTAGTCGAGGTCGCACTCCGGGTCGGGCTCGTCCAGGTTGATGGTCGGCGGGACGGTCTGCTCGCGGAGCGCCAGCACGGTGTAGATCGCTTCGACCGCGCCGGCGGCCCCCAGCAGGTGGCCCGTCATCGACTTGGTCGCGCTCACCGCGAGGCGGCGCGCATAAGCGCCGAAGACGGCGTGCAGCGCGCGCGTCTCGGCGATGTCGCCCTGCTTCGTCGAAGTCCCGTGCGCGTTCACGTGCTGCACGGCGCCCGGCTCGACCCCAGCCGCGGCCAGGGCGGCGCGGATCGCCCGCTGCGCCCCGCTCCCGTCCGGTGGGGGCTGCGTGATGTGATGGGCGTCGGCGCTGGCGCCGTAGCCGAGCACCTCCGCGCACACCGGCGCGCCCCGGCGCCGCGCGACCTCCTCCGCCTCGAGCACGAGCACCCCCGCGCCCTCGCCGAGGACGAACCCCGAGCGGCGCACGTCGAAGGGCCGGGACGCTCCCTCCGGCGGCCCATCCCAGCGGGCGAGGGCGCGCATCACGCCGAAGCCCGCGATCGCCATGGGGGTGATGGCCGCCTCGGCCCCGCCCGCCACGATCACGTCCTGGCGGCCGCTCCGGATC
>JBKPBB010000329.1:0-5169 GCA_046744245.1 Thermodesulfobacteriota bacterium | reverse complement strand
CGCCGCCACCGCTCGCGTGCCGCGTCGACCGGCAGGTCGACGATCTCACCGATAACCACGCTCCGCCCGCGGACCTCGCCGAGGACGGTGAACGGGACCTCATCACGGCGGGCCCGATCGCGCAGCCGTCCGAGATGCCGGCGCCGGAGGGAGGCCAGCATGCGGGACTGGCTCTCGCCGAAGAGCAGGGCGTCCATCCGCATTGCCTGCTCGAGCTCGACTCGCGCTCCGAAGCCCGGGCCGCCGAACGAGCACTCCGCGAGCGCGACCGCGAGCCCGCCCTCGCCCACGTCGTGCAGCGAGCGCAGCAGCCGCTCCTCGGCGGCCGCGAAGCAGACCCGATGCAGGCGCTTCTCCGCCTCGAGGTCGATCCACGGCGGCGCACCGCGCACCAGGCCATGGAGCACCGCCAGGTACTCGCTCCCGCCGAGCTCCTCGCGCGTGCGGCCGAGGAGCACGATCACGTCGCCCTCGGCCCGCCACCACGGCGTGAGATGCGCCTCCACGTCGTCGATGAGCCCCACCATCGCGATGGTGGGCGTGGGCGGGATGCTCCGCCCCTCGGTCTCGTTGTAGAAGCTCACGTTGCCGCTCACCACCGGCGTGTCGAGCGCGATGCAGGCATCGCGGATGCCCTGCACGCCCTGCTGGAACTCCCACATGACGTCGGGCCTCTCGGGGTTGCCGTAGTTGAGGCAGTCGCTCACCGCGAGCGGGCGCGCGCCGACCGCGACCAGGTTGCGCGCGGCCTCCACCACGGCGAGCACGGCGCCGAGGTAGGGGTCGAGGCGGCAGTAGCGGCCGTTGCAGTCGACGGTGAGCGCGAGCGCGCGCCGGGTCCCCTCGATGCGCACCACCGCCGCGTCGCCCCCGGGTCGGACGACCGTGTTGCCGCCCACCAGCTGGTCGTACTGGCGGTACACCCACTCGCGCGAGCACAGGTTCGGGCTCTCGAGGAGGCGCGCCAGCGCCTGGCCGTAGTCCGCGGGCTCCGGGATCTCCGCCGGGTCCAGGCGCTGCAGCTCCTCGAGCCGCGCGGGCTCCTCGGCCGGACGGCGGTACACCGGCGCCCCCGAGGTCAGCGCCGCGACCGGCAGCGCGCACACCTCCGCGCCCCCCGAGCGAGCGCGGAACACGCCGTCGTCGGTCAGCCGGCCGACCACCGCGGCCTCCAGGTCCCAGCGCGCGAACACCGCCTGCACCGCCGCCTCGCGTCCCGCCTGCGCCACCAGCAGCATGCGCTCCTGCGACTCCGAGAGGAGGATGTCGTAGGGCGTCATGCCCTCCTCGCGGAGCGGCACCCGATCGAGCTCGAGGACCATGCCCATCCCGCCCCGTCCCGCCATCTCGAGCGAGCTCGAGGTGAGTCCCGCGGCACCCATGTCCTGGATGGCGACGATGTCGTCGCCCGCCATGAGCTCGAGGCACGCCTCGAGCAGGAGCTTCTCCGTGAACGGATCGCCCACCTGCACCGCCGGCCGCTTCTCCTCGCTGGCCGCGTCGAGCGCGGCGGAGGCGAGGAGGCTCGCACCGTGGATGCCGTCGCGCCCGGTGCGGGCGCCGACGTAGATGACCGGGTTCCCCGCCCCCGCGGCGCGCGCCCGAAAGAGGCGATCGGCGGGCGCGATACCGAGCGTGAAGGCGTTCACCAGGATGTTGTGGTCGTAGCCCGGGTCGAAGTAGAGCTCGCCGCCCACGGTGGGTATTCCAATGCAGTTTCCATAGTGCCCGATGCCCGCCACCACGCCCTTCACGAGGTACGGCGTGCGCGGGTGCTCGAGGCGCCCGAAGCGGAGCGAGTCGAGGCTCGCGATCGGGCGCGCGCCCATGGTGAACACGTCGCGCAGGATGCCGCCCACACCCGTCGCCGCACCCTGGAAGGGCTCGACGAACGAGGGATGGTTGTGGCTCTCGATCTTGAACACCGCGGCGAGCCCATCGCCGATGTCGACCGCGCCCGCGTTCTCGCCCGGGCCCTGCAGCACCCGCGGGCCCCGGGTCGGCAGCTGGCGCAGGAAGGCGCGCGAGCTCTTGTACGAGCAGTGCTCCGACCACATGACGGCGAACACGCCGAGCTCCTCGAGGGTGGGTGGGCGCCCGAGCAGCTCCAGGATCTTCGCCCACTCCTCGCGCGTGAGGCCGTGCTCGTCCGCGACCTCGGCGGTGACCGCCCGGCTCATCCGGGCGCGGCCGCGACCGGCACGGCCCTGCCGCGCGTGACCCAGGCCTGGACCGAGCGGAAGAGGTTGAGGCCGTCGATGCCGCCGGTCAGGCGCTCGACGGCGTGCTCGGGGTGCGGCATGAGCCCGACGACGTTCCGCCCGGCGCTGCACACGCCGGCGATGTTGGCGAGCGAGCCGTTGGGGTTCGCCTCCGGCGTCGGGCGCCCGGCGCGGTCGGTGTAGCGGAAGACGACGCGCCGCTCGCGCTCGAGCGTCGCGAGCGTGTCCTCGTCGGCGACGTAGCAGCCCTCGCCGTGCTTCACCGGCAGCTCGAGCACCTCGCCGGCGCGGCAGCCCTGGGTGAGGAAGGTGTCGGTCGCCTCGACCCGCACCGTGACCAGGTCGCACACGAAGCTGAGCGAGCGGTTGTGCACCAGCGCGCCGGGGAGGAGGCCCGCCTCGCACAGGATCTGGAAGCCGTTGCAGATGCCGAGCACGAGGCCACCGTCGCGGGCGTGCCGTGCCACGGCCTCCATGATGGGCGAGCAGTTGGCCATCGCGCCGCAGCGGAGGTAGTCCCCGTAGGAGAAGCCGCCGGGCAGGACGACGCAGTCGACGCCGCCGAGCTCGCGGTCCTTGTGCCAGAGGGCCACCGCCTCGTCGCCGAGCACGCGCCCGGCGGCGCGCAGCGTGTCGCGGTCGTCGAGCGAGCCGGGGAAGACGACCACCCCCCAGCGCATCAGCGCCGCTCCTCGGCGAGCTCGACGCGGAAGTCCTCGATCACGCCGTTGGCGAGCAGCCGCTCGCACATCTCGCGCACGCGCGCGGTGGCCGCCTGGGGCTCGGCGTCCCGGAGCTTGAGCTCGATGTACTTGCCCACCTTCACGTCCTGCACCTCGGCGAAGCCGAGGGCGTGGAGCGAGCTCTGGACCGCCTTGCCCTGAGGATCCAAGATGCCGCGCTTCGGGGTGACGTAGACCCGCGCCAGCAGGGGCATCAGGCGGCCGCGCTGCAGATGCGCCGCGCCGCCTCCTGATAGGCATCCTCGACGCCGCCGAGGTCGCGCCGGAAGCGATCCTTGTCGAGCTTCTCGCCCGTCCCCTTGTCCCAGAAGCGGCAGGTGTCGGGGCAGATCTCGTCGGCGAGCAGGATCTTGCCGTGATGGCGGCCGAACTCGAGCTTCATGTCGACCAGCACGATGTCGCGCTTGTCGAGGTACTCGCGCAGGACGGCGTTCACGCGCAGCGCCGTCTCGTTGATGGTGGAGAGCTCGTGCGGCGTGGCCAGGCGGAGGAAGCGGATGTGCCAGTCGTTGATCATCGGGTCGTCGAGCGCGTCGTCCTTGTAGAAGTGCTCGAGGATGGGCTCGGGGAGCGGCTCGCCCTCCGCGCGCCCGAGGCGCTTGGCGAGGCTGCCGGCGATGATGTTGCGCGCCACCACCTCGACCTTCACGATCTCGCAGCGGCGGATCAGCATGTCGCGCTCGGAGAGCCGGCGGACGAAGTGCGTCGCCACGCCCTCCTCCTCGAGGAAGCGGAAGAGGACCTCCGACATGCGGTTGTTGAGGATGCCCTTGTCGACGATCGTGCCGCGCTTCTTCGCGTTGAAGGCGGTGGCGTCGTCCTTGAAGTGCTGGATCAGGAGGTCGGGATCGTGAGTGGCGTAGAGCTGCTTCGCCTTGCCCTCGTAGAGCATCTCACCGCGATCCATCGTCGTCCTCCAAAGCGCGCGAGAAGAGGGCCTGGGTATGCCGCAGGTGGTGCTCCATGTCAAAGAGGGTGGCGAGATCCAGGGGCTTCAGGTGGCGCGCCACGTCGGGGTCGGCCGCCAGCTGCTTCTGGAAGTCACCGCCCGCCTGCGCGCAGCGCTGCACCCAGCGGTAGGCCTCGTCGCGCTTCGCCCCGCGGCGCACGAGCGCGAGGAGCACCTGCTCGGAGAAGATCGCGCCGCCCAGCCGCTCGAGGTTCGCGCGCATCACCTCGGGCCGCACCTCGAGCCCCTCGATCACGTCCGCCAGGCGCGCGAGCATGAAGTCCATCGCGATGGTGGCGTCGGGGCCGATCACGCGCTCGACCGAGGAGTGGCTGATGTCGCGCTCGTGCCAGAGCGCCATGTTCTCGAGCGCGGCCGCCGCATAACCGCGCACCAGACGCGCGAGGCCGGACACGTTCTCGGAGAGGATCGGGTTCCGCTTGTGCGGCATCGCGGAGGAGCCCTTCTGGCCGGGCGCGAAGGGCTCCAGGACCTCTCCCACCTCGGTGCGCTGGAGGTGGCGGATCTCGAGCGCGATGCGCTCGCAGGTCCCGGCGAGGAGCGCGAGCTCGGCGAAGAAGCGCGCGTGGCGGTCGCGCGGCACGACCTGGGTCGCGATCGGCTCCGGCCGGAGCCCGAGCCGCCGCAGCACGGCGGCCTCGACCGCGGGCTCGTTGTTGGCGAAGGTGCCGACCGCGCCCGAGAGCTTGCCGTGGCCGATCGCGGCGCGCGCCGCGGTGAGCCCGCGCCGCCCGCGCCCGAGCTCCGCGTACCAGCTGGCGCATTTGAGGCCGAAGGTGATGACCTCGGCGTGGATGCCGTGCGTGCGGCCGATCATGGGCGTGCGGCGATGGCGGAGCGCCTGGGTGCGGACCGCCGCGCGCAGGCGCTCCAGGCCGACGACCAGGAGATCCGCCGCGTCCCGCAGCTGGAGGGCGAAGGCCGTGTCCACCACGTCGGAGGAGGTGAGCCCCAGGTGGAGGAAGCGTCCCTCGTCGCCCACCTGCTCGGCGAGCGACGACACGAACGCGATCACGTCGTGCCTCACCTCGGCCTCGATCGCCCGCATGCGCGCGACGTCGACGCGCACCTTGGCACGGAGCGTGCGCGCCGCCTCGGACGGCACCTCGCCCCGCTCGGCGAGCACGTCGACCAGCGCCAGCTCGACCTCGAGCCAGCGCGCGAGGCGCGCTTCCTCGGACCAGAGCCGCCCCATCTCGGGCCGGGTGTAGCGGTCAATCATCTCGGGGGGCCC
>JBKPBB010000387.1:0-3142 GCA_046744245.1 Thermodesulfobacteriota bacterium | reverse complement strand
GTGTGCGCGTCTCGCGCGCGGCTCCGACGCCCAGGAGGAACGGGATCGCGAGCAGCGGCCCGAGCGCCGTCGCGTCGTAGAGCACCTGCCGCGCCACGCCCTCCGCCAGGCGCGCGAGGAGCGCCGCCGGGTTCGTGAGCGCGGCCTCGGCGAGCGTCGTCGCCCCCGGGACGCCGGTCAGGAGCGCGAGGCGCGCCTCGCGCGGCGAGAGCTGCCAGTGGCCGGTCTCGGCGCGGAGCGCGACCAGCGCCGGCGCCATGACGGCCACGGCCACACCCGCGTAGCGCACGAGCGCGCCGAGGCCCGCACGACGGAGCCGCCAGAGGCCGAGCGGCAGCAGCAGGACGCCTTCGGGCCGCGCCAGGTAGGCCGCGCCGCCGAGCGCCCCAGCCACACCGGCCCGGCGCGCCACCAGCCAGGCGAGCAGGAGCGCCCCCGCGAGCGTCTCGGGGAGCACCTGGGCGGAGGACTTCACCAGCGCCGGGTGCACCGCGGCGAGCAGGACCGCGGCGTCCGCCGCGCGCTCCCCCGCGAGGCGGCGCACGAGCGCATGGACGAGCGGCAGCGCGGCGAGGCCGGCGAGCAGCGCCGTCGCGCGTCCCGCGAGCTCCAGCCGGAGCCCGCTCGCCGCGAGCCCGGCCACGGCGGCGGGATAGAGCGGCGAGTAGTAGCCCCCGAGCACCGCCAGCACCTTCCCGTGCAGCAGACCGCTCGCCAGCCCCAGGTACGCAGGCCCGTCGGGATGGATGAGCGGGTCGCGCAGGAGGCGCAGCACGCGCACCGCCAGGCCGACCGCGAGGGCGGCGGCGAGCGGACCGCCGGGACGCGGCTGGCCGCGGAGCGGCATGGGGGCGGACCGTAGGCGCCGGCACGCGAGGAGGCAAGCGATGGGGACCCTGCGCTCACGCCCCCCGGGGGCTTGACGGACGCCCCTTTCGCGCCCAGCAATGGAACGTGACACGCAAGCGCAGCATCGTCACGGCTCTTGCGCTGGCGGTCGCGGTCACCCCGGCCCTCCCCGCCGAGCACGGCGGGGGCGCCGCGCCCCGGATGGAGCAACGGAGGACGGAGCCGCCGGCTCCGCCGGCAACGTCCCCGTTCCGCGGGGTCCTCAAGACCCTCGAGCGCCTGCGCCTCCATCCAGGACACGACGCCCTCGACGTGGCCGAGACCGCGCGCAAGCGCCCGGAGAAGCCCGCCGACTAGGCGCACCGCCGCCAGGGCGCCCCGGCGCTCTGAAAATAGTCGGCACATCACCTCGACACCCGGGGGGACGGGGTGCTACAGCGAGCCGCGGATGGCGCCGTCTCTCTCGCGGCGCGCGGTGCTGCGCGGGTTGGGGGCGTCGGCCGCGAGCCTGGTGTTCCCGCTGCGCGCGTGGGCGGTGGCGGCGAGCGATCCGCCCGCCGTGTGCGCGGGCTACCGGCCGCGCGTCGCCGCGGGATGGGTGCCGGCGGGCGAGCCGGGGGCCTTCGAGCGAGCGCTCCGGAGCATCGTCGACGCGGCGACCGATTTCGCCTGGCTGGCCCCCGGCGATCGCGTCCTGGTCAAGGTCGCGTCGAACTCCGGGAGCCGCTTTCCCGCCACCAGCTCGCCCGCCGCGCTCTTCGCGCTGGCGCGACTCCTCTACACGCGCGGTGCGGGCACGGTGTGGATCGGCGACCAGGCCGGGGTGCACCTGGTCCACCACACCCGCCACCAGCGCAAGGGCTCGACGCGCGCCCTCATGCAGCAGAACGGCCTCTGGCAGGCCGCAACGGCCGCGGGCGCGGTGCCGCTCGCCTTCGAGGAGGCGGGCTACGACGCCTACCTGGCCGAGCGCGTCCCCGGCGGCGGCCACTGGCGCGACGAGGTGTGGATCGCGCGCGCGGCCGCCGAGGCGGACCACATCGTCTACCTGCCGCGCGTGAGCCATCACACCCTCGCCTTCGCCACGCTCGGTTTGAAGCTCGGCGTCGGCTGGCTGCGCGAGGACAGCCGTCTCGAGCTGCACCGCGACGCCGACTCCTTCGCGCAGAAGTTCGCAGAGGTGAACCGCCTCCCCGCCATCGCCGACCGCCTGCGGCTGGTCGTGACCGACGCCACCGCCGTGCAGACCACCTTCGGGCCCGACTTCGGCTACGTGGCGCGGCCGGCCGCGGGCCTGGTCCTCGCCTCGACGGATCTCCTCGCGCACGACCTCGTCGCCCACCGCTGGCTCGCGTGGACGCGCGCCGAGGCGACGCACGGCGCCTCGGCGCACTGGCTGCTCGACGGCGTCTACCGTCAAGCGAGCCTGGCGAACCGCTGCCTCGTGCAGCTGGTGTGGGGCCCCGGCGAGGCCGCGCGCACGAAGTCCCTCGCGGCGCCGCGCGTACGCCGCCCGCTCGACGACCCCGCCCTCGCCCACGCCTGCCGCGCGCGCGGCGGCGCCCCGGAGTCGCTCGCGCTCGAGTGGGTGGACCGCACGCCGGGGCCGGCGGGGGCGGCTGAGTTCCTGGCGGCCTGCACCTGAGGCTGCGCACCGGCTGTCCACCCTCGTGTTCACTGGCGGCAAGCCCGTAGGCCGTGCTAGCGACGCGCCGATGAGCGGAGTCCTTCACGGCGTGCGCGTCATCGAGGTCGCGCAGTGGTGGTTCGTGCCGGCGGCGGGCGCCGTGCTCGCCGACTGGGGCGCGGACGTGATCAAGATCGAGCCCCCGACCAGCGGCGACCCGCAGCGCGGGCTCGTGACCTCCGGCCTCGTCCCGCCGACGGGCGGCGTCGACTTCATGGTCGAGCAGCCGAACCGCGGCAAGCGGAGCGTCGGCCTCGACCTCGGCCGCCCCGCCGGGCGCGACCTCCTCTACCGCCTGGTCGAGACGGCCGACGTCTTCTTGACCAACTTCCTCCCCGCGGCGCGGCGGCGGCTCGCGATCGAGGTCGACGACATCCGCCGCGTCAACCCGAAGATCGTCTACGTGCGCGGCCACGGGCAGGGCGCGGGCGCGGCCCCGAGCGCGAGCGGGGCGGCTACGACGCGGCCTCGTTCTGGTGCCGCGGCGGGATCGCCAGCGCGCTCACGGCGCCCGACGCCGCCGCGCCCGTCATGCAACGTGCCGCCTTCGGCGACTCCGCGGGCGGCATGACGATCGCGGGGGGCGTCGCGGCGGCGCTCTTCCAC
>JBKPBB010000464.1:0-14440 GCA_046744245.1 Thermodesulfobacteriota bacterium | reverse complement strand
AGGAGTCGAGCCATGCCACGCGCGAAGGGCGGCCCGAAGACGCGCCGCCGCCACAAGAAGACCATGAAGCAGGCGAAGGGGTACGTCGGCGGACGGCGCAAGACGTACCGCCAGGCGCGCGAGACCGTCGAGCGCGGCCTCACCTACGCCTACCGCGACCGCAAGCAGCGCAAGCGCGATCTCCGCTCGCTGTGGATCGTCCGCATCAACGCCGCGGCGCGCGCGAACGGGCTCTCCTACAGCCAGCTGGTCGCCGGACTCAAGGCCGCCGGGGTCGAGGTCGATCGCAAGATCCTGGCCGCCCTCGCGCTCGACGACCCCGAGGCCTTCGCCCGCATCGCGGAGGTCGCCCGGACCCGGGCGGCCGCCACGGCGTAGGCCCGTTGCGCGCCGACCTCGCACAGCTCCGGGAGGCGGCGCTCGCCGAGATCGCGGCCGCCCGGACGCCGGCGGAGCTGGCGGCGATCCGCGTCCGCTACCTCGGGCGCAAGGGATCCTTGAACGCGGTGCTGCGCGGGCTCGGGGCGCTCGCCGCCACGGACCGGCCCGCGCTCGGTGCCCTCGCCAACCAGGTCAAGGATGCGATCCAGGCGGCGCTCGCCGCCCGGGAGGGCGCCCTCGGCGCGGCCGAGCTCGCCCGCTCGCTCGGCCAGGACCGCATCGACGTCACGCTCCCCGGCCGCGAGCGCCCGCGCGGCCACGTCCATCCGCTGCGCCAGGTCGAGGACGAGATCGTCGAGGTCTTCGTCGCCATGGGCTTCCGCGTCGCCGAGGGCCCCGAGATCGAGGACGACTACCACAACTTCGGGGCGCTCAACTTCGAGCCCGACCACCCGGCGCGGGACACGCAGGACACGCTCTTCGTGGCGGCGGGCGACGACACGCTGCTGCGCACGCACACCTCGCCGGTCCAGATCCGCGTCATGCGCTCCTCGCGGCCGCCGCTCCGCGTGATCGCGCCGGGCACGGTCTACCGGCGCGACGAGCTCGATCCGACCCACTCGCCGATGTTCCAGCAGGTCGAGGGCTTCATGGTGGACGAGCGCGTCACCTTCGCCGACTTGAAGGGCGTGCTCGTCCACTTCCTCCGCCGCTTCTTCGGGCCCGAGACCGGCGTGCGCTTCCGGCCGAGCTTCTTCCCGTTCACCGAGCCGAGCGCCGAGGTCGACATCGCCTGCGCGGCGTGCGTGGCCGCGGGCGGCGCGCCCGACCCGGCCTGCCGCGTCTGCCACGGCGGCGGCTGGCTCGAGATCCTGGGCGCCGGCATGATCCATCCGAACGTGCTGCGCGCCGGCGGCTACGATCCCGAGGCGGTGCGCGGCTTCGCCTTCGGGATGGGCATCGATCGGGTCGCCCTCCTGCGCTACGGCCTCACCGACCTGCGGCTCTTCTACGACAACGATCTCCGCTTCCTCGGGCAGTTCCCCTTCTAGGAGGGGCCCCCATGCGCATCCCGCTCTCCTGGCTCGCCGAGTTCGTCACCTGGAGCGGCCCCGCCGCGGCGCTCGCCGAGCGGCTCACCATGGCGGGCTTGAAGATCGAGGCCATCGAGGAGGTGGGTCAGCTCGACCGCCGGATCGTGGCGGGGCGGCTCGCCGCCGTCGAGCCGCACCCGGAGGCCGACCGCGTCCAGGTGTGCCGGGTCGAAGTGGGCCGCCCGGCGCCGCTCGTGGCCGTGTCGGGCGCGCCGGGGCTCGCCGCGGGGCAGATGGTCCCGGTGGCGCTGCCAGGCGCGCGCCTCCCCGACGGGGGCGAGGCGCAGGCGGTCCGCATCCGCGGCGTCGAGTCCGCCGGCGTGCTCTGCTCCGAGGCCGAGCTCGCGCTCGGCGAGGACGCGAGCCAGGTGCTCGTCCTCGCCGACGACACGGCGCCGGGGACGCCGCTCGCGGCGCTCCCCGGCATCGCCGACACCGTGCTCGAGGCCGAGGTGACGCCGAACCGCGGCGACTGCCTCTCGGTCCTCGGCGTGGCGCGCGAGGTCGCGGCCGTGAGCGGCGCGCGTCTCCGCCATCCGCGCCCTCGCCCGCGCGAGTCGGGCGCCGCCGCGGCGCGCGAGGTGCGGGTCCGGGTGGAGGCCGCCGACCTCTGCCCGCGCTACTGCGCGCGCGTCGTGCGCGGCGTCGCTATCGTGCCCTCGCCGCTCTGGGTGCGGCTCCGCCTGCGGCGCGCCGGCATGCGGGCGCTCAACGCGGTCGTCGACGCGACCAACTACGTGATGCTCGAGCGCGGCCAGCCGCTGCACGCCTTCGATCTGGAGCGGCTCGCCGAGCGGCGCATCGTGGTGCGCCGCGGCGCCTCCGGCGAGCGGCTCACGACCCTCGACGGCGTCGAGCGCGCGCTCGAGCCGGATGACCTGGTGATCGCCGACGGCCGCGGCCCGGTGGCGCTGGCGGGCGTGATGGGCGGCGAGGCGTCCGAGGTGACGCCGGCGACGCGCGTGCTCCTCCTCGAAAGCGCCTTCTTCGCGCCCGCGAGCGTGCGCCGCACGAGCCGGCGCCTCGCCCTCCCGTCGCAAGCGGCGTACCGCTTCGAGCGCCGCGTCGACCCCGCGATGGTGCCCGAGGCGCTCGACGCCGTGGCGGCGCTGATCGCACACACGGCCGGCGGCCGGGTGGCGCCGGGCATCGTGGAGGACGCCCCGGGAACGAAGGCGCTGGCGCCGCCGACCATCCGGCTCCGCCCGCGGCGCGTGATCTCGCTCCTCGGCGCCCGGGTCGCGCGCGGCGAGATCGCGCGCAGCCTGCGCGCGCTGGGCGCTGCCTGCCGCACGCAGCGCGACGCGCTCCTGGTCACGCCGCCGTCCTTCCGGGGGGATCTCCGTCTGGAGGAGGACCTGATCGAGGAGGTCGCGCGTGTGGGCGGCTACGATCACATTCCGGCGGCGCTCCCCGAGGTGCCGCTCGCCGCCGGCGAGGACACGCCGGGGCGGCGGCTCGCGGCCCGCGTGCGGCGGGCGCTCGTCGCTGCCGGCCTCGCCGAGATGGTGACCCTCGCCTTCACCGACGCGGAGACGAACCGGCGCCTCCCCGGCTTCGTCGGTCGCGCGCTCGCACCGCTCGCGGTGAAGAACCCGCTCTCCTCCGAGACGGGAGAGCTCAGGCGCTCGCCGCTCGCCGGCCTGGTGCGCGCGCTCCGCCTGAACCTGGCGCTGGGGGCCACCTTCGTCGGCGCCTTCGAGCTCGGCAAGGGCTACGGGCTCGACGCCCACGGCGCGCGCCAGGAGCCGCGCGCAGTCGCGCTCCTGCTCGCCGGGGCGTGGCCGCCGCGGGGGGTCGAGCGCAACGGGCCGCCGGTCGACTTCCTCGACCTGAAGGGCGTCCTCGGCGGCCTCCTCGCGGCGCTCGGCCTCGACGGCGAGCAGGTCTGCTGGCGGCCCGCGGGGGAGATCGACTTCCTCCATCCCGGCAAGGCGGCGCTCGTCGAGCTCGGCGGCGCGACCCTCGGCGTGGCCGGCGCCCTCCACCCCACGATCACGCAATCCGCTGATCTTCCAGGGGAAGTGTGGGTGGCCGAGCTTGACTTCGCGGAACTCGCTCACTATGTTCCGCGCCGCCTCGCACTGAGGCCGCTGCCGAGATTCCCCGCCGTCACCCGTGACCTCGCCGTGGTGGTCGACGAGGCCTTTCGGGCCGGTGACATCCTCGAGGAGATCCGGGCGTTGCAGAATCCGCACATCGAGCTGGTGCGCTTGTTCGACTGCTATCGCGGCGCACCGATCGCGGCGGGGAAGAAGAGCCTGGCCTACACCATCGCCTATCGCGCCCCCGACCGGACGCTGACCGACGAGGAGGTGAACGCCCTGCATGCGGCGGTCCTCCAGCGTCTGGCGGGGCGCTTCGCGCTCGAGTTCCGTGCCTGAGGGAGCCCCTCCGCGATGACCATGACGAAGGCCGATATCGTGGAACGCATCTACGAGAAGGTCGGCTTCTCGAAGAAGGAGGCGACGGAGGTGGTGGAGTCGATCTTCGAGCTGGTGAAGCTCCGCCTCGAGCGCGGAGAGAAGGTCAAGATCTCCGGCTTCGGCAACTTCGTCGTGAACGAGAAGCGCCCGCGCAAGGGCCGCAACCCGCAGACCGGCGAGGAGATCATCATCTCGGGCCGCCGCGTGCTCACCTTCAAGGCGAGCCAGGTGCTCAAGAAGACGATGAACGGCGCCGCCGCGTGAGAGTCGAGCCGTGACCGCGGTCGAACTCCCCGACAAGCTCTACTTCAAGATCGGCGAAGTCGCACGCCTGATCGGCGTCAAGCCCTACGTGCTGCGCTACTGGGAGAGCGAGTTCAGCGTCCTACGGCCCGGGAAGACGCGCTCTCGACATCGCCTCTACCGCCGCAAGGACGTCGAGACGCTGCTCGAGATCCGCTACCTCCTCTATGCCGAGCGCTACACCATCGAAGGCGCCAAGCGCCGCCTGCGCGACGCCACGCGAGCGGCAGGCGAGAAGAGCGCGCGCACCGAAGGCGCGACGCTCGCCGAGGTGCGCCAGGAGCTGCTCGACCTCTGCCGCATGCTCGAGCGCGATCCCGCCCCACCCCTCAAGATCGAGTAGGACCCGGTGCGGCGACGGCGACCCCGCCCGCGCACCGCGCGCCATGCGGCCCGCGCGCTAGCGCACGGTGCTCGTGCGCTTCGTGCGCAGGTGGAGCCGGTAGACCTTCTTCGCCGTTGGCGTCGGGCCGCCGTTCGTCGCGCTCTCGGCCGAGCGCCTCGCCTTCCAGGCGAGTAGGGCGGCGCGTAGCGCCGAGGGGTCGATGCCGAGCGTCTCGCACACGTTGTTGAAGGAGAAGGGCCACTCGTAGTCGACGGCGCGGATCCACGCCTCGGCCTGCTGCGAGAGGAGCCGCGGGTTGGAGCGCGGGTTGCGGAGATGCTCCTGGAAGCAGCGGATGCCGTCCTCCAGCACCGCGAGCATGAGGGCCTTCTCGCCCGAGGCCTGGCTGTCGCGCCGCGCGCCCTCGAAGAACTGCTCGGGGAGGACGACATCGGGGGCGAACAGGTCGGCCAGGCTCTCGGGGGTGCGGTCCGCCCGCGGCGCGTCGTTGAGCCCCTGCTCCCGTGCCTCGACCTCGATCGTCGCCGCCGTCTCGCCCGATGTGTTCGCCATCGACAGCCCTCCGGGTGGCGAGACGATGCAACCCGTGCGCCAGTGCGCGGCGGCGGTCGATGCTCGAATTCTTTGCGTTCCGGGGGGGCGCCGGGAGGGCGGCGCGCGCCCAAATTGACACTCGTGTCCGGACCGTCAAAAAGCTGGCAAGCTACCAGGCGCTCGCGGGGGTGTCACGCGTTTGACGTGCGCCTTGACTCCCCGCCGGGGGTCGCGTAGCGGAGAGGCGCCGGGGCGTGGCGCAGCCAGGTAGCGCACTCGCTTGGGGTGCGAGTGGTCGGCCGTTCGAATCGGCTCGCCCCGACTCTTCTCCTGGGTGCCACCGCGCAACTTGCAGGCGGCCGGTCGTGGTGGCACCCTGCGCCCAGCGCAGCATGGATGCCACGCCGCTCATCCTGGTCTCCAACGATGATGGCGTGCACTCCGCGGGCATCGCGGCGCTGGTCGAGGCGCTCCGGGACCTGGGCCAGGTGGTGGTCGTCGCGCCGGACCGCGAGCGGAGCGCCGTCAGCCACTCGCTCACGCTCCACCGCCCCCTGCGCGTCGAGGAGATCGGGCCGGGACGCTATGCGGTCGACGGCACGCCGACCGACTGCGTGAACCTGGGCGTCAACGGCATCCTCCCCCGGCGCCCGGCGCTGGTCGTCTCGGGCATCAACAAGGGCGCCAACCTGGGCGACGACGTCACCTATTCGGGCACGGTGTCGGCGGCGATGGAGGGCACGCTGCTCGGCCTCCCGGCCTTCGCCGTCTCCCTCCTCGGCCGTGGCGATTTCCGCTTCGAGGCGGCGGCGCGCTTCGCGCGGCGCCTGGCGGTGTGGGTGCTCGCGCGGGGGCTCCCGCCGGACACGCTGCTCAACGTGAACGTCCCCACACCGCTCGACGGCGAGCCCATCCGCGGCTTCGCCTTGACGCGCATGGGGCGGCGGCGCTACGGGGACGCGATCATCGAGAAGGTCGACCCGCGCGGCAAGAAGTACTACTGGATCGGCGGCGACGAGCTCGCGTTCGAGGAAGCCGAGGGCACCGACTTCCACGCCGTGAGCCACGGCCTCATCTCGGTCACGCCCATCCACCTCGATCTCACCAACTACAAGTCGTTCGACGCGCTCCGCGCGCTCCAGTTCCCATGGCCCTAGACTTCGAGCATGCCCGCAGCCGAATGATCGCCGAGCAGCTCGAGGCGCGGGGCTTCCGCGACGCGGCCGTGCTCGCCGCCATGCGGCAGGTGCCGCGCCATCTCTTCGTCGAGCCGGCGCTCAGCGAGCGCGCCTACGAGGACACCCCGCTGCCGATCGGCGAGCGGCAGACGATCTCGCAGCCCTACATGGTGGCGCTGATGAGCGAGGCGCTCGAGCTCGTTCCCGGCGCGCGCGTGCTCGAGGTGGGCACGGGCTCGGGCTACCAGGCGGCGGTGCTGGCCGAGATGGACGCGCGCGTCGTCTCACTCGAGCGCATCCCGCGTCTCGCCGAGCGTGCGCGCGAGGTGCTCGAGCGGCTCGGCTACGGCGACCGGGTGACGGTGGAGGTGGCCGATGGCACGCTCGGCTGGCTGCCGGGTGCGCCCTACGACGCGATCGTGGTCACGGCGGGCGCGCCGCAGATCCCGCGCCCGCTGGTCGAGCAGCTCGGCGAGCACGGGCGACTCGTCCTGCCCATGGGCGAGGACGAGCTGCAGACGCTCGTGCGCCTGCGGCACGGGCCCGAGCGGCTCATCGAGGAGTACCTGGGCGAGTGCCGCTTCGTGAAGCTGCTCGGCAGCTACGGGTGGGAGGAGCCGTAGCGGTCGGTGCGGTGCGGGCGGGGAGGGGTGGCGGTGACGGCGGTGGTGGCGGCGGGCCTCGCCGCCTGCGTCGGGCCGGCGGGCGTGCGGCACCGGGTCGAGCACGGTGAGAGCCTCTACCGCATCGGCAAGGCCTACGGCGTGGCCCCCGAGGCGCTCGCGCGCGCCAACGGCATCCAGGACGCGACCCGCATCGAGGTGGGCCAGGTGATCGTCATCCCGCGCGCGCGGCGCGCGCTGCCGGTCGGCGTGATCACGCCCGAGAGCGCACGCGGCGACCGGCCCTCGCCCCCCGAGCTGCCGCGGGGCGCCTCGCCGTTCGTGTGGCCGGTCGAGGCGGGGACGGTGACCTCGACCTTCGGCCCGCGCGGCGAGACCCATCACGACGGCATCGACATCGGCTCCCCGGAGGGCACACCCGTGCGCGCCGCGTGCGCGGGACGCGTGCTCTACAGCGACCACCTGCGCGGCTACGGCAACCTGATCATCGTCGCGCACGACGACGGCTACGCGACGGTCTACGCGCACAATCGCGAGAACCGGGCGCGCGCGGGCGCGGAGGTCCGCCAGGGGCAGGTCATCGCGCTGGTCGGGCAGAGCGGCAAGACCTCGGGGCCGAACCTCCACTTCGAGGTGCGCCGAGACAACATCGCCCGCAACCCGCTCTTCTACCTGCCCGCGCTCCCCGCGGGCGGGGCGGCGCTGCGGCGCGCGGATGTGGTAGAGGGAGGGCATGATTGAGCTGCGTCGCCACATCCGCGACATCCCGGACTTCCCCAGGCCCGGCATCGTCTTCCGTGACATCACGCCGCTGCTCGCCGACCGCGACGCCTTCCACGCCCTGGTCGACCGCTTCGTCGAGCGCTACCGCGGGCGGGCCGACGTGGTGCTCGGCATCGAGTCGCGCGGCTTCCTGATCGGCGCGGCGGTCGCCTACGGGCTCGGCACCGGCATCGCGCTCGTGCGCAAGCCGGGCAAGCTCCCTTCCCAGACCTACGCCGCGCGCTACGAGCTCGAGTACGGCAGCGACACGCTCGAGATCCACCACGACGCGATCGGCGCCGGCCACCGGGTGCTGATCGTCGACGACCTCCTCGCCACCGGCGGCACGGCCTCGGCGGCGGTCGAGCTGGTCAAGCGCTGCGGCGGCGAGGTGATCGCCTGCGCCTTCGTGATCGAGCTCGCCTTCCTGGGCGGCCGCCGACGCCTCGAGGGCATCGAGGTGTTCTCGCTCGTCGACTACGAGCGCCCCTGACGCCCGCATGCACGAGCGCGACCACGCCCGCGAGTTCGGCGCCGTCCGGAGCGGTCTGGCGGTGACCGCGCTCCTCTGCGTCGTCGAGCTGGTGGGCGGCTACCTGACCAACAGCCTGGCGCTCATGAGCGACGCGGCGCACATGTTCACCGACATGGCGGCGCTCGGCTTGACGCTGTTCGCGCTCTGGATCTGCAGCCGCCCGGCGAGCGAGACGAAGACCTTCGGCTACTACCGGGCCGAGATCCTGGCCGCCCTGGTGAACGGCGTCGTGCTGTGGGTGATCGTCGTCTTCATCGTCGCCGAGGCCTGGCGGCGGCTCCACGATCCGCCGCCGGTGGCGGGCCGCGGGCTGCTCGCCCTCGCGCTGCTGGGACTGGTCGTGAACGCGGTGGTGGCGCTGCGGCTCCGCGCGCACCGCGCGCGGAGCCTCAACCTGCGCGGCGCCTACCTCCACGTCCTCTCGGACCTGCTCGGCTCGTTCGGCGCGGCGGCGGCGGGGCTCGTCATCGTGCTGACCGGCTGGAACGCCGCCGACGCGCTCGCGAGCGGGCTGATCGGCGCCCTCATCCTCTTCGGCTCGTGGGCGCTCGTGCGCGAGGCGGTGGACGTGCTCATGGAGGCGGTGCCGGCGCACATCGACGTGGAGGCGCTGCGCCGCTCGCTCGAGCGCGTGCCGGGGACGGACGAGGTGCACGACCTCCACGTGTGGAGCCTCACCACCGGCCGCTACGCGCTCTCCGCGCACGCCGTGGTGGCGGTCGACCACGACGCGGACGACGCCATCCTGGCCACCATGGCCGCCATCTGCGCGCGCGACTTCCACATCGAGCACGTGACCATCCAGATCGAGCACGAGAGCCGCCGCGCGGCGGAGCCCGCGCACTGACGGAAGGAGGCTCCATGACCCGCCTCGCCTCGCTCGTCCTCGTGGTGCGCGACCTGGAGCGCGCGCTCGCGGTCTACGAGCACGGGCTCGGCTTCGCCCGCCTCGGCGAGCCGAGCGACGTGCCGAGCCTCGGCGCGCGGCACGTCTTCCTGCGCGCGGAGAACTGCCTCCTCGAGCTGGTCCAGCCGCACGACGAGCAGTCGCCGCCCGGTCGCTTCCTGCGGCAGCGCGGCGAGGGGATGTTCGCGATGGAGCTGCGCGTGGGCGATCCGGCGAGGGCGCGCGAACAGCTGGCGCACGCGAGCGTGCAGACGCCCGGCGCCGCCGAGCACTGGTACGTGCGCCCCGTCGACGCGCACGGTGTGCTGGTCGAGGTCACGTCCGCCGGCGCGCCCGACCCGGCCTAGGCTAGCCGATGGTCACGCGGGCGCGCGACCCGGGCCCGTTCGTGCGCGAGATCGAGCACACGGCCGACCTGGGGCTCGAGGTGGAGGCGCCGAGCCTGCCCCTCCTCTTCGAGCGGGCGGGCCTCGGCATGCTCGGGCTCATGATCGACCTGGCGGCGGTCGAACCGCGCGAGCGCGTCGCGATCGCGCTCGCGGCCGAGGACCGCGAGGCCCTGCTCCACGACTGGCTCCAGCACCTCCTCGTCCGCCTGCAGGCCGGCCCCTTCGCGGTGAGCGAGCTCGCCGTCGAGGAGGTGAGCGAGCGCACGCTCCGCGCCTGGGGCGCGGGCGAGCGCGTTGACCGCGCACGGCACCGCCTCTATACGGAGGTGAAGGGCGTCACCTACCACCAGCTCGCGCTGCGCGAGACGGCGGGCGGATGGTGGGCGCGCATCATCCTCGACGTCTGACCGTGGAGCTCCAGCGGATCGGCGAGTGGGTCTGGGAGATCCCGCGCCAGGGCGGCATGCGGGTGCCCGGGCGGATCTACGCGAGCGAGAAGCTCATGGCGGAGCTGCGGGACGATCCGGCGCTCGCGCAGCTCGCGAACGTGGCCCACCTGCCCGGGATCGTCGGCTGCGCGCTCGCCATGCCGGACATCCACTGGGGCTACGGCTTCCCGATCGGCGGCGTGGCCGCGGTGGACGCGGAGGAGGGCGCGATCTCGCCCGGCGGCATCGGCTTCGACATCAACTGCGGCGTGCGTCTCCTGCGCACCGCGCTCGCCGCCGACGATATTCGGATGCACCTCGACCGCATCGCCGACGCGCTCTACCAGACGATCCCGGCCGGCGTCGGCTCCGAGGGCGCGATCCCGAAGCTCACCCGGGCCGAGGAGAAGCAGATGCTCGCGCGCGGCGCGGCGTGGGCGGTGGCGCGCGAGCTCGGCCGGCCCTCCGACCTGGAGGCGACGGAGGAGGGCGGCTGCCTACGCGAGGCGGACCCCGACGCCGTGTCGGAGACCGCGCTCGAGCGCGGGCGGAGCCAGGTCGGGACGCTCGGCTCCGGGAACCACTTCCTCGAGGTCCAGCGCGTGGACGAGGTGTACGACGCGCGCGCCGCCGCGGCGCTCGGGCTCGTGGCGGGACAGGTGACGGTCATGATCCATTCGGGGTCGCGCGGCCTCGGCTACCAGGTGTGCGACGACGCGCTCCGCACCATGGGGCGCGCCATGGCGCGCTACGGGATCGGCATGCCCGACCGCCAGCTCGCCTGCGTGCCGCTGCGCTCGCCCGAGGGGCAGCAGTACTTCGCCGCCATGGCGGCGGCCGCGAACTTCGCCTGGACGAACCGGCAGGTGATGAGCGGCCTCGCCGAGCGGGCCTTCACGGCCGCGCTCGGCCTCGGGCCCGCCGCGCTGCGCTTCGGGCTCGTCTACGACGTCTGCCACAACATCGCCAAGCTCGAGGAGCACACGGTCGAGGGCCGGCCGCGGCGCGTGTGCGTGCACCGCAAGGGCGCCACGCGCGCCTTCGGCCCGGGCCATCCCGCCCTCGCCGCCCATCTCCGCCCGCTCGGGCAGCCGGTCATCATCCCCGGCGACATGGGCCGCTACTCCTTCCTCCTCCTCGGCACCGCGGGCGCGATGGCCGAGACCTTCGGCACGACCTGCCATGGCGCGGGCCGGGTCATGAGCCGCGCCCAGGCGAAGAAGGCGGGGCGCGGCCTCGACCTGGTGGCCGAGCTCGCCCGGCGCGGCGTGATCGTCCGCGCCCAGTCGCTCGCCGGCGTCGCCGAGGAGATGCCCTGGGCGTACAAGGACGTGGCCGACGTGGTGGAGGTCGTCGACCGGGCCGGGCTGGCGCAGCGGGTGGCCCGCCTGAAGCCGCTCGTGGTGGTGAAGGGATGATGGGCCCGCGAGGGGCCCCTTTTCTTTCGCCGTCCAGGTGATAGGGGCTCCGCCATGGCCGACACCCGCATCGAGCGCGACAGCATGGGTGAGATGGTGGTGCCCGCGAACGCCTACTACGGCGCGCAGACGGCCCGGGCGGTCGAGAACTTCCCGATCTCCGGGCTGCGCTTCCCACGGAGCTTCATCGCCGCCCTGGGCACCATCAAGCGCGCGTGCGCGCGCGTCAACGCCGCGCTCGGGCTCCTCGACCAGCGGCTCGCCGACGCCATCGGCCGCGCTGCGGCGGAGGTGGCGGAGGGGAAGCTCGACGGCGAGTTCGTGGTCGACGTCTTCCAGACCGGCTCCGGCACCTCGACCAACATGAACGCCAACGAGGTGATCGCGAACCGCGCCCTCGAGCTGCTCGGCGGCCGGCGCGGCGACAAGGCCGTCGTCCACCCGAACGACCACGTGAACATGAGCCAGAGCACCAACGACGTCTTCCCGACCGCCATCCACGTGGCCGCCTACGGCGAGATCACGCGCGCGCTGCTGCCGGCGCTCGAGGAGCTGGCGGCGGCGTTCGAGGAGCGCGCCCGCGCCTTCGCCGACGTGGTGAAGGCCGGCCGCACGCACCTCCAGGACGCGGTCCCCATGACGCTCGGGCAGGAGTTCGGCGGCTACGCGAGCGTCATCCGGCACGGCATCGCGCGCGTCGCGGCGGCGCTGCCGCATCTCGCCGAGCTGCCGATCGGCGGCACCGCCCTCGGCACCGGCCTGAACGCGCCGCCGGGCTTCGGGGAGAAGGTCGCGGCGGAGCTGGCGGGCGTGACCGGGCTCCCCTTCGTGGTCGCGCCGAACCGCTTCGAGGCGATGCAGAACCGCGACGCCGCGGTCGAGACCTCGGGCGCGCTCCGCACCCTCGCCGTCGGCCTGATGAAGATCGCCAACGACCTCCGCCTCCTCACCTCGGGCGGGCGCACGGGCCTCAACGAGATCGAGCTGCCGGCGACGCAGCCCGGCTCGAGCATCATGCCGGGGAAGGTGAACCCGGTGATCCCCGAGGCGGTGAACCAGGTGGCGGCGCTCGTGATCGGCCACGACGCGACCATCGCGATCGCGGGCCTGAACGGCAACCTCGACCTGAACGTCATGATGCCGGTGATCGCCCACGCGCTCCTCGAGGAGATCGCGGTCATGGCGGCGGCCGCCCGCGTCTTCGCGCGGAGATGCGTGGTCGGCATCCGCGCCAACGTCGAGCGCTGCCGCCAGTACGCGGAGCTGACGGGGCAGCTGGTGACCGCGATCGCGCCCGTGGTCGGCTACGACCGGGCGGCCGAGCTCTTCAAGAAGGCGGTCGCGCGCGACGTGCCGATCCGCCAGGTCCTCGAGGACGAGAAGGTCCTCCCCAAGGAAGAGATCGCGCGCCTCCTCGACCTGCACCAGCTCGCGCGCGGCGGCCGGGCGGGAGGATCGCGATGAGGGCCGGGCTCTTGCTCATTGCGCTGGCGCTCGGCACGAGCGGCTGCTTCGTCTCGCTCGGCGACCTCGGACTCCTGCGCGGCGAGCGGCCGCTGCGCGAGACGACGCTCGAGGGCGAGGGTCGCGCGAAGATCCTCCTGGTGAACGTCTCGAACGTCATCACCGACCTGCCGACCAGGCACGCCTTCGGCCTCATCGAGGAGGAGAGCACGGTCGAGCGCGTCCATGCCGAGTTGAAGAAGGCCGCGGACGACACGCGCGTGAAGGCGGTCGTGCTGCGCGTGAACAGCCCGGGTGGCGGTGTCACCGCGAGCGACGACGTGTACGGCGAGATCCTCCGCTACAAGAAGGAGCGCAAGGTGCCAGTGGTGGCGGCGCTCGGCGACGTGGCCGCCTCGGGCGGGTACTACGTCGCCTGCGCCGCGGACCGGATCGTCGCGCACCCGACCACGACGACGGGCTCGATCGGCGTCATCATGACCGGCCTCAACCTGGAGGGGCTGCTCGCCAAGGTCGGGGTGCGGAACCAGACCTTCAAGGCGGGCGAGCACAAGGACATCCTCTCGCCCTTCCGCGGCGCGACGCCGGAGGAGCGGCGCATCGTCCAGTCGATCCTGGACGACCTCCACACGCGCTTCGTGAGCGTCGTGCGCGAGAGCCGCGCCGGCCTCGACCTGCGCCGGCTCGCCGAGCTGACCGACGGCCGCATCCTCGACGCCCCGCAGGCCCTCCAGGCGGGCCTGATCGACCAGATCGGCGACCTGCACGCGGCCATCGACGCGGCCAGGGCCGCGGCGCACGTCGACGAGGCGCGTGTCGTCGCCTACCGGCGCCCGGACGAGACGCGCGAGAACATCTACTCGGCGACCCGGGGCCTGCCGGCGCAGGTGAACGTCCTGCCCGTCGATCTGGGCGCGCTCGCGACCAGCGGGCCGCGCTTCATGTACCTCTGGGCGCCGGGGCTGGGGGAGTAGGGACCGCGCAATCCGCCGTCAGCGTCCCGCCGCCCTGAGCCCGCCGTCGATCGTGCCCGGGCTGGCGGCGACGAAGGCGGCGAGGTCGGCGTGGGCGCGGGCCGCGCGCGGGTCGTGGTTCAGCGTGTAGCAGCGCTCGCGCTGCTCGAGGACGCGCCGCTCCCACGGCACCCGGGGCTCGAGCGCGGCGAAGGCCGCGAGGCAGCGGCCGGGGAAGTCGGTCGCCAGCCCGATGCTGAAGTAGGTCGACACGCGCTGCCCGTCGAGCGTCCGCACCGCGAAGGGCGCGGCGAGCGTCTGGAAGAGGGCGGCGCCGAGGTCGGGACGCCGCTCGGTCAGCTCCCAGGCCAGGTCGAGGCTGCGGGCGAGGAGCGGGCGGTAGCACCATGGGAAGGTACGGCAGCCGCGGAAGGCGGCCTGCAGGTGCTCGGCCGCCGCCCCCACCTCCCCCGCGCTCGCCTTCCAGCGCGCCAGGAGCGCATCGGCCTCGGGCGGCTGGAGGAGGCGTACCTGCTCGATGTAGGGGAGGGCGCGCGGGTCCGCGGTGGCCGACAGGCTCTCGGCCAGCATGGTGACGTCCATCGGGCCCCGCGGCCCGCCGTCCTGGGCGAGCCAGTGCTCCTGCGCCGCGCGCAGGTCCCCGTGCGCGTACGCGTCGCGGGCGAGCAGGCGCTGTTG
>JBKPBB010000027.1:0-8393 GCA_046744245.1 Thermodesulfobacteriota bacterium | reverse complement strand
CGGCTGGACCGTCGTCGTGGTGGTCGGCGCCTGCGTCGTCGTCGTGGTGGTCGGCGCCTGCGTCGTCGTCGTGGTGGTCGTCGGCTGGAAGGACGTCGTGGTCGGCGCCTGAGTCGTCGTCGTGGTAGTGGTCGTCGGCTGAGCCGTGGTGGTCGTCGGCGCCTGCGTCGTCGTCGTGGTGCTCGTGGTGGTGGTGGTCGTCGGAACCGAGCCCGTCACTGACACACTGCATCCAGTGGCCGTGATCGGGAGGATATTCACGGCGTCCGTGTCAAACAGGCTCTCGACGCTCAGCCCGATGGAGGTGGTCGTGCTCGCGATCGCCGCCACATTGAAGGTGATCTTCGCGACGCTCACGACACCCTTCGGCGACGTGACATTCGCGCTCTGGAAGGCCGCGATGTTCGTCGCCCCGGGCGTGGGCGTATTCGTCGTCGGCTTGCCCGAGAACTCGGCCGTATCCCCGCCATCGACCGCGGCGATCGTCAGGACCGCGGGATCGTAGGTGACCATGGCCGAGTAGGCGCCGAGCGCCGTCGTGGTGCCGACGTCGATCGTGACCCCGGCCACGAACTGTTGGCCCGCCTGCGCCATCGCGGGGCAGACGAGCGTCGCCTGGGCTGCCCGGCTCTCTGCTGGCAGGCCGCCGACTGCGACACCGAGCGTCACGAGCATCCCCAAGGTCGTCACTAGAACACGCATGGTGCTTGTTCCTCCGCTTTGGCACAGAGGCGGCCTGGCCTACGACGCTCCGATGGCTCACTCACTGGCATACGAACGGACCGCAGCTGAAGGCGCAGCTCACGAGCCCCACGTCGCACTGGGCCATCCTGAGAGCGTCGCCGATGTTGCAGGCGCTGTCGCCGTTCACGTTGCACGCGGTCGGTTGGCTGAATGGCGGCACGCGGCACCGCCGCAGACCCACATCGAACTGCGCCACCACGAGTGCATCGCCGATGTTCACGACTCCATCTCCGTTCACATCGCCGCAGGTGATCGGAACCGCTTTCTCCACGGCGCCGATGTCGCACGTCGATCCCTGCGGACGGGTGACGCCCCTCTCGTCCGTGTCCGGCGGCGGGCACCCCTGCGCGGCGTCGAGCGCAGGGCTGCCAGCAAGCGGCGCCTGCGTCTGCAGGAAGGAGGGCCCCGGGGAGTTGTACTGCAGCGAGCCGAGGAGGGGATTGGTATTCGGCCGGTCGCCCGCGACGGTCGGCGTGCAGGAGCTGCCGCTGTCGATGTTGTGGCCGTCGGACATGATACCCCCGCTGCAGTTCTGGGGGGTGTTCGCCGCCAGGATGGTGTTCCGCACCTCCACGCTGCCGAACGCGTCGTTGGAGGTGCCACCGCCGGCCTGCGCCCCGTTGCCGGTCACCGTGCTGCTGTCGAGGAGGACGGAGCCGTCGTTCCAGACGCCGCCGCCCGTGCCGGCACTGGTGCGGTTGCTGGCGAGGGTGACGTTGGTGGCCGTGGTCACACCGTCGTTCCACATGCCCGCTCCGTTGCCACTCGCCGCGCTCCGGCTGATCGTGCCGTTGGCGATGTCGAGGGAGCCGTTGTTCCAGACGGCGCCGCCATCGGCCGTCGAGCCGTTGCCGTCGAGGGCGACGTTCTGGAGCGAGATGAGCGCCGTGTTGTAGACGCCGCCACCGCTCGTGCCGTGGTTGGCGGAGATCGTGCCGCCGCCGGTAGGCGGGCCGGCCGGAGTGGGTGGGTTGGTGTTGTCGAGGTAGGCAACGCCGTCGTTCCGCACCCCGCCGCCCTCGACCGTACTCGTGTTGCCGTCGATCGTGAAGCTGCCGAGGACGGAGATGGACCCCGTGTTCGCGAGGCCGCCACCCCCCGCCGCCGTATTGTTCCGGAGAACGCTCTGGATGAGGTATGCGGTCCCTTCGTTGAAGAAGCCCCCGCCCTGGCCGTTGGTGGTGTTGCCGTCCAGCACGAGGTCGGTCCCCATGAAGGTGCCGGCGTTGTGGATGCCGCCGCCTCCCAGCCCGCTCGTGTCCTTGCCTCGTCGCACCGTGACCCCGTCGATCTCCCCCGTGTCGGCGTTGTCGAAGACGCCGACACGCAGATTGCCATCGACGATGGTGGTGGCCGAGCCGGCGCCGGTGATGGTGATCGGCGCGGTCATGGACAGACGCTTCGAAATGCTGAGGACGTACGTGCCGGCGGGGAGGGTGATGGTGCTCGCTTCGGAGACGAGCGCATTGGCGGCCTCGATCGCCTCGCGCAGCGAGCAGTCGCCGGTGTGGCAGGCGCCGCGCTCGCTGTCGCTCGTCCGGGTCACGGCGAAGCTGGCGGCTCGCACGTCGCTCACTTGGAGGCAGCCGAGCGCGAGACTGCCCACGAGCGCGGCGAAATGCAGACGTCGGGACCTGGTCGTGTTTGTCTTCGGAGCCGACATTCGCGTCCGGCTGCGCCGCGTGGCGCTTGCCGGGGCGATGGACCTTAGAGGCCTGGTGCGTCGACCGTCAAGGGGAAATGAAACGGCAGGCCCGTGAGTGATCCCCGCTGCGCCCTTCGGAGCATTCGCCATGGCGTATGCGAAGCTGGACGGCAACGCGGGCGGGCCGTGCGAGGAACCTTTCCGTGCGCCGACTCTATCGCGCGAGCCTCCTCTTCACCGTCGCCGGCTCCATTGCCCCCCCTTCCGTGACGACCCAGGTCACCAAGCGGAGGGGCGTGGCGTCGAAGAGCCGGTTCACGACGCGAACTCCGCGTGGGGGGCGCCGCAGGACCGCGGCGGGTTCCGCCGCTGGGATGGCCACCCTGCGCGCGAGCGGCGGTGGGAGGAGCCGGTCCTCGGTCGTGACGACCAGCGTCGGACGGCCGGCAGCCGAGGCCGCCAACGCCACGCCGAGCGAGCCACACTTGTTCCAGACCGCCATTCGCGTGACGGCGTCCGCGCCGAGCACCACGACGTCCACCTCCGCGACGACGGCAGGCGAAAGCGCATCGACGATCACGGCGACGGGGACGCCCCGCGCGGCCAGCCGCCGCGCCGTCGCGACACCCTCACATCCGGGCCGGCTCTCCGCGACCATGACGCGCGCCAGCCGGCCACGATGGCGCGCGGCGAGAAGTGCGCGGTAGACGACCTCCGACGACGACAGCGTGAGGCAGGCGGCGTCACGGGGAAGGAGCCCCGGCAGCCTCCCCGCGACCCGCGCGATCGCCCCCGGCTGCCACCGGAGGTACCGCTCCATCGCCCGTCGCACGGCCCGTTCCCCCTCACGCACCGTCGTCGCCTCCGCTCCCGCACGCCACGCGAGGTCCACCACCGTCAGCACCGACCCCATCGCCGGCTGCGCCGCCATGAGCCCCTCGCCCAGCGCGCGCAGATCCTGTTGCCATCGGACCAACCCCCTGCCATCATCGCGCGCGGCGGAGCGGAGGAGCAGCGCCGCGCGCCGGGCGAGCGCCGTCGCGCCCGACACGCGGTCGCGCGCCAGGGCCGCCACCTGCCGTCGCATGTCGCCCGAGTCCGGCACCCGCACAGAGATCGTGGCCGTCGGCCGCGAGCTGCTCACCGGCCGCACGATCGATACCAACTCGGCGTGGATCGCGGCAAGGCTGACCGACCTGGGCGCCTTCGTCGCGCGCATCGTCGCGGTCGACGACGACCCGGCGGCGATCGCACGGGAGATCGCCGGCGCACGCGAGCGCGGCGTGGCGTTGGTGATCACGACCGGCGGCCTCGGGCCGACGCTCGATGACCGCACGCTGGCCGGCGTGGCGGCGGCGCTCGAGAGACGTCTCGTCGAGCACCCGGCCGCGCTCGCCTTCGTCGCCCGGCGCTACGCCGAACTCGCCGCCGCCCACGCCGTCGCCGACCCCGCGCTCTCGCCGCCGCGCCGGAAGATGGCCTGCCTCCCGGAAGGCGCCGAGCCCGTCGACAACACGGTCGGGACCGCACCAGGGGTCTTCTTGCTCGACGGCGTGCATGCGCTCCTCGCTCTCCCGGGCGTGCCCGCCGAGATGCGCGCCGTCTTCGACGCCGCCCTGCCCCGCCTCCGCGCGTGCCTCGGCGCCCCCGCCCACGTCGTGGAGCGCGAGGTCGCTTCCGGCTCGGGCGACGAGTCCGTCATCACCGTCGCGGTCGAGCGGGTCATGGGCGCCGTGCCCGGCATCGATCTCAAGTCCCTCGCCACCGCCTTCGCGCCCGACTGCGATCTCCGCGTCCGCATCACCGCACGCGCGGCCACGCGCGCCGAGGCCGAGGCGCGGGTCGCGCGCGCCGCCGAGCGCCTCGCCGCCGAGCTGGCGCGCCTGAGATAGGAGGCCCGATGGAGCGCTTTCGCCACGTCCCCTCGCTGCTCGCCTTCTCCGCCGACAAGATGAAGAAGGTCGGCCTGGTCGACACGCCGAACTTCTTCTGCGACGCCTACTGCCTCGAGCCCGGGCAGGAGCAGGCGGGCCATCGCCACGCCGTGGGCGACAAGCTCTACTACGTGCTCTCGGGCGCGGGACGCATCCGCGTCGGCGCCGAGGAGCGCGAGGTCCGTCCCGGCGACCTCGTGTGCGCGCCCGCGGGCGACGAGCACGCCGTCCGGAACCCTGGGCCGGAGCGGCTGGCGTTGCTGGTCGTCATGGCACCCAGGCCGTCATGAGCGACCGCGACGCCGTTCTCGAGGCCAACGCCGCCTTCTATGCCGCCTTCGAGAGCCTCGACCTGAAGCGCATGGAGGAGGTCTGGCTCCGCGCGCCGTACATCAAATGCGTCCACCCGGGCTGGGGTCTCCTCGTCGGCTGGGGCCCGGTGATGGAGAGCTGGGAGCGCATCTTCTCGGGCACGCTCGGGATGCGCTTCACGCTGACGGGTGTGCAGGCGGAGGTGTGCGGCGACCTCGCCTGGGTCGTCCTCACCGAGAACATCGACAGCCGCCACCACGACGGCAAGGTCGAGGCGCACGTGCAGGCGACGAACCTCTTCGAGCGCCGCGACCAGCGTTGGTTCCTGGTGCATCACCAGGGCTCGCCGATCTTCGGGCCGGTGGCGGCCGCGGAACAGATGCACTGAGCAGCCGCCGCCTCCTACGCAGCGCGGAGCGCGCGGGCCGCCTTGCGTGGCTCCTCGGCCGGCTCGCCGAGGCACGCGGCCACCTGCCGGAGCACGGCCGGGTGGTAGAGGAGACCCAGGTGGCCGCAGCCCATGACCGTCGCGCTGCGGCCCTGCAGGCGATGCGGCGGGGGCGGGATGATGACGTCGGCGGCGCCGAAGATTGCGGACTCGCGTTCCGGCAGGGCGTCCGTCAGGTACGGGGCACCGAGCGTGACGAGACGGCGGACGCACGCGCCCTCGCCCCGCTCCAGCAGGTGGCGAGCGACGAGGCCGCCCAGGCTGTGCCCGACGACGTCGACCTCCGCCCGCCCGGTCGCTTCGCAGACCGCCTCGATCGCGTGCCCGAGGCGCTCTGCCAGCTCTTCGTGGTCGAGCCGCGGCGCGTACGAGAAGGTCGCGAAGTTGTGGAAGCCCCGCGCGACGAGGAAGCGGCGGAGGAAGCGAAAGTGGCCCGGGTTGCCGAGAAAGCCGTGCACCAGCACGACCGGCGTCGGATGAGGCGCCTTCGCGTCGAAGTCCGCCGCGGACGAGACCCACACCTCGTCCTGGGGAGCCAGCGCGGAGAGCGGGGAGAGGAGGAGGGAGGCCGCCGCGTGGAGGCCTCCCTCCCCGAGGGCCCGCGTGACGAGTGCCCGCAGGAGGGTGCGAGGCGCGATCGGCACTGCGGGGTTCATGCGAGAGAGCCGAAGCAAGCGCCGTGCCCGATGCGAGCCTTCGACGGGGCGTGCGCCCACCAGGAACGGCCGTTCCGGCGGCGTGTCGGGCAGGTCCGGCCGTTCACACCGGCGGGCTGGCGGTGCGATGTCTGCGCGGGTGGACACGGTGATGGTCGTGGTGGACATTCAGCCGCCCGCCTGGCCGCACCCGGCGGGCGGGACGAGCCTCCGCCTCCGCGCCGGATCCATCACGTCGCACGCGCCGGGGTTGGCGAGATCCGAGCTCCGGTGCTAGAGGAGAGGGTCCGTCCCGCAGCTCCCCAGGAGGACCCGTCCCGATGTTGATCCCCGCCACGCAGCTCCGCGTGGGCATGATCATCCAGCACCAGAACGACCTCTGGCGCGTGATGAACGTCGTCCACGTGACGCCCGGCAACTGGCGCGGCATGGTGCAGACCAAGCTGCGCAACCTGCGCAGCGGGACGCAGACCGAATACCGCTTCCGCTCCGAGGACAAGCCGGAGCGCGTGACGTTCGAGCAGCACGAGATGGCGTACCTCTACGAGAGCGACGGCCAGTACCACTTCATGAACACCGAGAACTTCGAGCAGATGGCGCTCGAGGCGGACATTCTCGGCGACGCGGTCAAGTTCCTGATCCCCAACTCCCGCATCCAGGTCGAGTTCCACGAGGGGAAACCGATGGGCGTGAGCCTCCCGAAGACGATCGACCTGAAGATCGTCGAGACCGCCCCCGGTCTCAAGAGCGCGACCGTCACCAACGTCCTCAAGCCCGCCACCACCGAGACCGGCCTGGTGGTGCAGGTGCCGAACTTCATCGGCGAGGGAGACGTGATCCGGGTCGACACGGAGACCGGCGAGTACGTCTCGCGCGCCAAGGGCGAGTAGCGCGGTGATCGTGGGCGAGGGGACGGCGCTCATCCGGCGATCCCCCCGCGACATCCTCGAGTTCGTCCTCGACCTCGAGCGCTACCGGCAGGCCGACACCAAGATCGGCCGCGTGCATTTCGTCGAGCGCGACGGCAACCGCGGCCGGGCACGTTACGCGGGCCGCATGCGCGGCCTCCCGGGTCCGGCCGAGACCGTCCGCTGGGAGCTCGAGCCCTGGTCGCGGCTCCACTTCTGGAGCACGCCGTCGCTCTGGCCGGGCGTCCTCTATCACTTCGACGGGCTTTTCACCTGCGAGGAGACGGCGGAGGGGACGCGCGTCCACCACCGCGAGGCGGTCACGCTGCGCCCGCCCCTCGCCTGGGTCGTGGAGCCGCTCCTCCGCGACTGGCTCGCGCGCGACACGGCCGAGGAGATGGCGCGCATGAAAGCGCTCCTGGAGCAGTAGATGCCGGCGCCCGTCATCGACATGTGGGCCCCCGTCCTCCCCGTGCCGGAGATCGTGGCCCACATCGCGGAGCACTTCCCCGACGCGATGCTCGGCTACCTGCGCGTCTTCTGGAAGCAGCGGCCGTCGCAGCAGGCGCTCCGCGCCGGCGCGCCGGCGATGGCGCAGCCTCTCTCCGACGTCGTCGCGGCGCTCGACGCCGCGGGCATCACGCGCACGCTCATCACCGGCTTCGACGAGCTGTCCACCGCGGGGGAGACCTTCATCCCGAACGCGCTGGTCGCACCGCTTGCCGCGCGCCACCCGGATCGCTTCATTCCGTTCGCGGGCGTGGACATCATGAAGGGCCTCACGGCGCTCCGCGAGCTCGAGCACTGGGTGCGCGAGCGCGGCTTCCATGGGCTCTCGCTGCGGCCCTTCATGATCGGGCTGCCCGCCGACGACCGGCGCTACTACCCCTTCTACGCGAAGTGCGTGGAGCTCGGCATCCCGCTCAGCATCCATACCTCGGCCAACTGGACGTCCGTCGCCGTGAACGACCTCGGCCACCCGCGCCACCTCGATCCCGTCGCGCGCGACTTCCCCGAGCTCCGCATCATCATGAGCCACGGCGGTTACCCGTGGGTGCTGGAGGCGTGCCTGCTGGCGTGGAAGTACGAGAATGTCTACCTCGAGCTCGCCGCGCACCGGCCGAAGTACCTGGCCGAGCCGGGGACGGGCTGGGAGCCGCTGCTGCGCTTCGGGCAGACGACGATCGCGGAGAAGGTGCTCTGGGGCTCGGGGGCGTTCCTGCTCCAGCGGCCGGTGGGCGAGCTGGTGGCCGAGTTCCGCACGCTGCCGGTCAGGCCGGCGGTGATGGAGCGGTGGCTCGGCGGGAACGCGGAGCGGGTGCTCGCTCGCCCCTGATCTCGGCCGACGCGTTCACGGCCGGAGCCGTCAGCGGGCGAGCACCGCGGCGACGAGCGCGCGCGCCTCGTCCTGGACCCGCGCCAGATGCTCGCGGCTGACGAACGACTCGGCGTAGATCTTGTACACGTCCTCGGTGCCCGAGGGCCGGGCGGCGAACCAGCCGTTCGCCGTCGCGACCTTGAGCCCGCCGATCGGGGCGCCGTTGCCGGGCGCGGTCGTGAGCTTCGCCGTGATCGGCTCGCCCGCGAGCGTGGTGGCCGTCACCCCGTCGGCGGAGAGCCGCCCGAGCGCCGCCTTCTCGTCCCGGGTGGCCGGCACGTCGCTGCGCTCGTAGACCGGCGCGCCGAACCGACGTTCGAGCTCGGCATAGAGCGCGCCGGGATGCTTGCCGGTGACGGCCGTCATCT
>JBKPBB010000324.1:0-2468 GCA_046744245.1 Thermodesulfobacteriota bacterium | reverse complement strand
ATGGATGCCACCTGAAGCGCGAGGGCGGGTCGCACTCGTTGTGGACGAATCCGAGGACGGGCGCTCTCGAGGCTGTGCCGCGCCACAACGAGATATCGGATGCGCTTGCGCGGAAGATCTGCCGCGGGAACGATGCGGCGTCACGGGCGTGGCACTCCGACTTCGTTTCCGTTGCGGGTGTAGACACCTGGTCGACCAAGAGCGTCTCGTCAGGTGGCTGGGCAGGCTTGGCCCACAGACGCTTCGGCAGGCGCTCTCGGTGCTCCCAGAGATGTTCGCGCCGTGAGGCTGCGTCACTCAGAAGCACCACGACCTGCGCGCCCAGCAAGCTTAGAGCGACGGCCCGCCGTTGGGGTCGTTGGCCGCTTCCCGCGGACTTGCGGCCTGAGGTAGGATGCTCTCCCCGAACCCAAACGTCAGGGAGGTGAGCTATGCGATTCCTACTGAAGGTTACCATCCCGGCTGAGTCTGGAAACGCGGCCGCCAAGGCCGGGAGGCTCGGCGAGACCATTCAATCGATTCTGACAGACTTGAAGCCAGAGGCCGCGTACTTCACGGACAGCGACGGCCAGCGCGCGGGGTTCATTTTTCTCGAGATGCGGGATGCTTCGCAAATCCCGGCGATCGCCGAGCCGTGGTTCCTCGCGTTCAATGCAAGCATCGAGATTCACCCGGTCATGGTACCGGCCGACCTCGCCAAAGCGCGCGGCGCGATCGAGAAGGCTGTCAAGACATACGGCTGATTCCCTGAGGCTCAACCCGGCGCTGGAGCGGCCGCATGCGATGCCGAGGCGGCCGAGGCACATATGAAGTGTAGCAGCCGGCTTGGTGGCCGCCGAGCCGCCAGGCGGCATCACCAGGGAGGTAGCTGATGGCAAGCACAACACAGCTCGAGATCGGTCGGGTGGTTTCCCTCTGGCGCTATCCCGTCAAATCCATGATGGGAGAGGAGCTGAACGCCACCGAGGTTACCGAACGCGGACTGCTCGGAGATCGTGCCTACGCGCTGGTGGACGGCTTCGATGGGAAGGTCGCGAGCGCCAAGAACCCCAGAAAATGGCCGAATCTCTTCGACTACCGGGCTACCTTTATCGAGCCTCCGCACATCGGCGCGAACGTGCCTCCGGTCCGAATTGCCCTGCCGGACGGCACCATGGCCACCAGTCAGCAGAGCGACCTCAACCAAATCCTCTCCAAGGCGCTCAACCGTAAGGTGACATTTGATGCGACCGAGCGCGGCCATGTGGGGCCGGCCAATGCCGAGGAGTATTGGCCGGATATGGAAGGGCTCGATTACAGGGACACGGTCACCGATTTCGCTCTACCAGAGGGTACATTTTTCGACTGTGCCACTGTCCATCTGCTGACGACGGCCACGCTCGACCAGCTCCGGGAACTCTATCCAAAAGGGCGCTTCGAGGTCCGGCGGTTTCGTCCAAACATCGTGGTGGAGCCCGCCTCGGGGGAGAAGGGCTTCGTTGAGAATGCCTGGATCGGCCACGCGCTCTGCATCGGGGGCGAGGTTCGCCTGAACATCGCTGGTCCCTGCGCCCGCTGCGTGATGACGACGCTGCCCCAGGGGGACCTACCTAAAGATCCGGGGATCCTGCGCACGGCGGCCCAGCACAACCGAGTCAACGTCGGTGTCTATGCCAACGTGGTACGCGGCGGCTCGATCCGTCGCGGTGATCCGGTCAGGCTCGAGTAGCGCCATCGCCATGAAGCGCCGCCCGAGCATCGGCTCGAGCGGACCGGCGGGAAGCGGACCTGAAGCGACGACTGTGCCACGCATCGAGCTCACAATTCAGATCGCCGCTCCCAGGGAGCGATGCTTCGACTTGGCCCGGAGCGTCGAGCTTCATACCCGTTCGACCGCATCTACTGGCGAGCGTGCGATCGCCGGTCGCACGAGCGGCCTATTGGCGCTCGGCGACGAGGTCACCTGGCGGGCCAGGCACTTCGGCGTGTGGCAGACGCTCACGAGCCGGATCACCGCGTACGAGCGGCCTGCCTACTTCCGGGACTCGATGGTTCGGGGGGCGTTCGCGCGCCTCGATCACGAGCACCACTTCGCGGAAGATGGTCGAGGCGGCACCGTCATGCGCGACCTCTTCGACTT
This sequence comes from Thermodesulfobacteriota bacterium, assembly GCA_046744245.1. Lineage (GTDB taxonomy): Bacteria > Desulfobacterota > Binatia > DP-6 > DP-6 > DP-6. Next base: position 349 of record JBKPBB010000324.1, on the reverse strand, counting down.
CGCAGCGCCCTTCGGGGTGCTCGGTTGGGTGGCCGAGGGGCTCATTTTGACCAGGTACCTGCGCCGCTTTCTCGAGGCGCGCAATCACGAGATCAAGGTGGTGGCGGAATCGGACGCCTGGAAACGGTTCGTACCCCCAGCGGTCTGACGTCGAGAAGCCGCCGTGAAGTCCGAACCATGACTACGCAGCAGCATCTCGCGCGGATCGGCGCCGCGGCGGCCATGAGCGGCGCCGTGACGCTCTTCGTCGCTACACTACTGCACCCGATGAGTGCCGATCCGAACGACCCACCGGCAGCCTTCGCCGAGTATGCGGCCGATCGCCTCTGGGTAGCGAGTCATCTCGGGC
>JBKPBB010000100.1:0-1903 GCA_046744245.1 Thermodesulfobacteriota bacterium | reverse complement strand
GCCGACGCGCTCGTCCTGCGCGCGACCGAGCGCCTCCCCGCCGCCCGCCCCCGCCCGCTCGCCGACCGCCTCGCGCGCGGCATCGCGCTGCCCTCCTATGAGCGCTATCTCCGCGCGCGCGGCGTGCTGCCGTCCGAGCCCATGGGCGAGCCCGTCACGGCGATGATCGAGTGGAAGGAGCTCCGGCAGGACGTCCGTCTCTACGGCAGCCGCTGCGAGGCGTGCGGCCTCGTCCAGTACCCGCAGGCGCGCGTCTGCAGCGGCTGCCAGGCGCGCGACCGCATGCAGGAGCACAAGCTCGGGAAGCGCGGCAGCGTCTTCACCTTCACCATCGACAACCTGGCGCCGGTGCCGGAGCATCCCATGCCGATGGCCGTCGTCGACCTGGAAGGCGGCGGCCGCCTCTACCTCCAGGTGACCGACGCGGCCGAGGGCGACGTGAAGGTGGGCGCGCCGGTCGAGCTCACCTTCCGGCGCTTGCACGAGGCGGGCGGGAACCGGAACTATTTCTGGAAGGCGCGTCCTCGGCTGACATGATGAAGGACCAGGTCGCGGTCGTCGGAGTCGGGTGCACGAAGTTCGGCGATCGCTACGAGCGGAGCTTCGAGGAGCTCATCTGCGACGCCGCCTTCGACGCCTACGCCGACGCGGGCATCGAGACGGCGGAGATCGAGGCCGCCTACCTGGGCACCTACCTCCCCGGCCCCGGCGGGGGGAAGGCGGCGGTCTCGCTCGCCGATGCGCTTCGCCTCTACGACCGGCCCATCACGCGCGTCGAGAACTACTGCGCGACGGGGACGGACGCCTTCCGCAACGGCTGCCTCGCGGTCGCCGCCGGCGCGCACGACGTCGTCCTCGTGCTCGGCGCCGAGAAGCTGAAGGACCGCGGCGGGCGCGGCATCCCGCGCCTGGGGCATCCGCTGCTCGCGCGCGGCAACACCGCGCCCGGTCTCTTCGCGCTCGCCGCCAACCGCTACATGCACACCTTCGGCCTCGGGCGCGAGACGCTCGCCAAGGTCGCGGTCAAGAACCATCGCAACGGGGCGCGCAACGAAAAGGCGCACCTGCGCATCGAGGTGACCGAGGAGCAGGTGCTGAAGGCGCCGATCATCGCCTGGCCGTTCGGTCTGCTCGACTGCTGTCCCACGACCGACGGGGCGGCCGCGGCGATCATCTGCCGCGCCGACCTGGCCAAGCGCTTCAAGAAGCCGCCGGTGCTGGTCAAGGGCGCGGGCCTCGCCGTCGCGACCGGCCGTCCCTACTTCGATCCCACCTTCGACTACCTCGGCTTCCGCTCCACGCAGGCCGCCGCGCGCCAGGCGTACGAGGCGGCCGGGATCACGGCCGAGGACATCGACTTCGCCGAGGTGCACGACTGCTTCACGTGGACCGAGATCTCGAACATCGAGGACCTGGGCTTCTGCAAGAAGGGCGAGGGCGGGAAGCTGGTCGAGGAGGGCCGCACGGCGCTCGAGGGTGACATCCCGGTGAACCCGAGTGGAGGGCTCAAGTCGTTCGGCCACCCGATCGGGGCGAGCGGCGTACGCATGATCTACGAGTGCGTGACGCAGCTGCGCGGCGAGGCCGGCAGCCGCCAGGTGAAGGATCCGGAGCTCGGCCTCGCGCACAACGTGGGCGGCCCGGGCGCGGTCTCCTGCGTCATCGTGCTCGAACGGAGCTAGGTCATTGAGAGGGGAGGCCGACCGCGAGAGCGGTCGCGGGCCGCCGGGGTCGGGGGCGCGCGGCGGAGCCGCGCGGGGGATGGTCGGAGCGAGCGAAGCGAGTGAGCACCGGACGCGCCCCCAGATGAGTATGAGTTCAACGCGCCGGTGGGCGGCGCTGGGAGCGTACGTCGCCGCGATCTACGCGAGCCTGCCCTTCGCGCCCCGGCTCGGGCTTCGCT
>JBKPBB010000238.1:0-2895 GCA_046744245.1 Thermodesulfobacteriota bacterium | reverse complement strand
CAGCATGCCGGGCCGTCTGGTCGGCGAGACGGTCGACGCGCACGGCCGCCGCGGCTACGTGCTGACGCTCGCCACGCGCGAGCAGCACATTCGCCGCGAGCGTGCCACCTCCAACATCTGCACCAATCAGGGGCTGTGCGCCCTCGCCGTGACCGTCTACCTCTCGCTCCTCGGACGGCACGGGCTCGCGAGCCTCGCGCTGGCGAACTATCGCGCGGCGCACGTGGCTGCCGCCCGCCTCGAGGCCGCGGGGGTCGCGCTGCCCTTCAACGCGCCGTTCTTCAACGAGTTCGTGGTGCGGGCGCCCGCGGCGGCGCGTGCGTGGGAGGCGCTCGCACGGGACGGTGTGGTGGCCGGCTTCCCGCTCGGGCGCTGGTACCCGGAGCTGGAGGGTGGCCTGCTTCTCTGCGTGACCGAGACCCACACGCCCGAGCAGGTCGACCGGCTGGTCGAGGCGCTCGCGGCGCCGGCGCCGGCGGCGCGCGCGGCGGGCGGATGAGCTGATGTTCGACGAGCCGCTCATCTTCGAGCGGGGGTCGCCGGGGCGGGTCGGCTGGCCGGTGCCGGGCGCGGCGGGGGAGGGGGTCGCCGAGCTGCCCGCGCACCTCCGGCGCGAGGACGACCTGGCGGGCATGCCCGAGGTGAGCGAGCTGGAGGCGTTGCGCCACTTCCTTCGCCTCTCGCAGTGGAACTACAGCGCCGCGACCACGCTCTACCCGCTCGGCTCGTGCACCATGAAGTACAACCCGGTGGTGAACGAGGAGCTGGCGCGGCTCCCGGGCTTCGCGGCTCTCCATCCGCTCGTGCCCGAGGGGCTCGCGCAGGGCGCGCTCGAGCTGCTCGCGGCGCTGGAAGCGGCGCTCGCCGCGGTGAGCGGTCTCGATGCGGTGTGCCTCCAGCCCGCCGCCGGGGCACACGGCGAGCTGCTCGGCATGCTCGTCGTGCGCGCCTACCACGTGGACCGCGGCGACGCGCGGCGGCGCGTCCTCATCCCTTCGAGCGCCCATGGCACGAACCCGGCGAGCGCCACGCTGTGCGGCTACGCGGTGAGCGAGGTCGCGGCGGACGAGCGCGGCCTCTTGACTGCCGCGGCGGTGTCGGCCGCCATGGACGAGTCGGTCGCCGCGCTCATGATCACCAACCCGAACACCCTCGGGCTCTTCGAGCGCGAGATCGAGGGCATCACGGCCGCCGTGCACGCGCGCGGCGGCCTCGTCTACCTGGACGGCGCGAACCTGAACGCGATCATGGGGATCGCGAAACCCGCCCACATGGGCGTCGACGTGATGCAGTTCAACCTGCACAAGACGTTCTCCACGCCGCACGGCGGGGGCGGCCCGGGCGCGGGGCCGGTCGCGGTGCGCGCGCGGCTCGCGGACTACCTGCCGGTGCCCCGGCTCGTGCGCCGCGACGGCGTGCTCGCATGGACGGACGACGCGCCCAAGAGCGTGGGACGCCTGCGGGCGTTCTACGGCAACTTCGGCATCCTGGTGCGCGCCTATGCGTACCTCGCCCGCCTCGGCGGCCCGGGCCTGGCGGACGCCACGCGCCTCGCCGTCCTGAACGCCAACTACCTGCGCGCGCGCCTGCGCGGGGTCTACCACCTCCCGTACGACACGCCCTCGCTGCACGAGTGCGTCTTCTCCGACCGCAACCTCCAGGACTACGACGTCCACACGCTCGACGTCGCCAAGCGCCTCCTCGACTACGGCTTCTACGCGCCCACCATCTACTTCCCGCTGGTGGTGAAGGGCGCGCTCATGATCGAGCCGACCGAGACCGAGACCAAGGAGACGCTCGACCAGTTCGCCGACGCGCTGCTCGCGATCGCGGAGGAGGCGCGCAGTGACCCCGCCCGCGTGCGCGAGGCCCCCCACCGGACGAGGCTCGCCCGCCTCGACGAGACGCGCGCGGCGCGCCGGCCGGTGCTGCGCTGGCGGCCCGGAAGACCCTCGGATCCCGGAGAATCCGCCTGAGTTTCGTTGACTTCGCCGGGGTCCGCCGGTACCCTGCTCGGCACGTGTCGGTCCTGAACACCAAGGTCCTCGTCCTCAACCGGTCCTACCTGCCGATCCACATCACGGTCGTGCGGCGGGCGCTCTCGCTCCTCTACCAGGGCATCGCGCGCGCCGTGGACGAGCAGTACCGGACGTTCGACTTCGCGAGCTGGGCCGACCTGGCGGTCGAGGAGGACAGGATCGGTCTCGTCGACCGGGCGATCCGTGTCCCCCGCGTGATCCTGCTGCAGGGCTACGATCGCATCCCTCGCCGCTACGTGCGCTTCAGCCGCTTCAACATCTACGCGCGCGACGCGAACCGCTGCCAGTACTGCGGCCGGCAGTATCCGCGCGCCGAGCTGAACCTCGACCACGTCGTGCCGCGCTCGAGGGGCGGCACGTCGGTGTGGGAGAACGTCGTGTGCTCCTGCCACCGCTGCAACCGCCTGAAGGGCGGGCGCACGCCGGCGGAAGCGGGCATGCGGCTCGTCCGGCAGCCGCGGCGGCCGCAGTGGACGCCGTTCATGACGGAGACCTACAGCCTGCGTCGCTACAAGGAGTGGATGCCCTTTCTGAGCGCGGTGGATGCGGCGTACTGGAATACGGAGCTGGTGGCGGAGTAGCGCTCGGGGGCGCCGACCCCGGGGTGTGACGGCCGCGCGGCGGCCGGCGAGGGACCCGGATGCGGATCAAGCAGATCGAGCTGAACGGCTTCAAGTCGTTCATGGAGCGGACCGTCCTCGAGCTGCCGGCGGGAGTGACCGCCATCGTCGGACCGAACGGCTGCGGCAAGTCGAACATCGTCGACGCGATCCGCTGGGTGCTGGGCGAGCAGAGCCCGCGCCATCTCCGCGGCGAGGCGATGGAGGACGTCATCTTCACCGGCAACACGGAGAAC
>JBKPBB010000230.1:0-5074 GCA_046744245.1 Thermodesulfobacteriota bacterium | reverse complement strand
GTGTTCACCGAGTGGGGAGCGGCGAGCGACTTCACATAGAGTACGTCCGACGCCTTCGGATCCTTGGTGCCGGTGCTCGCCCACAGGAGTCGCTGCGAGCGGGCACCCACGTTCAGCAGGCGGAGCCAGCGGTCGGACGCGAGGAGGTCGCGGTACGCTTTGTAGGTCCGCTGCGCAGTCGCGATGGCGAGGCGCCCCTGGAGCGCCGCCGGCACCTTGCCCGTGACGGCGCTGTCCCATCGGCTGACGAAGACCGACGCCACGGAGCCCACGTGGGGATTGAGGCCGGCGGCGACGCGTCGCTCGATGCCGCGGATGTACGCCTGCGCCGCGGCGACATACTGCTCGCGCGAGAAGAGCAGCGTCACGTTCACTGGCACCCCGGCGAAGATCGCCTCCTCGATGGCCGGGATGCCCTCCGCCGTGCCGGGGATCTTGATGAAGAGGTTCGGGCGACCGGCGCGCGCGTGCAAGTCCCTCGCGGCGGCGACGGTGCTCTTCGCGTCGTACGCGAGATTGGGGGAGACCTCGAGCGAGACCCAGCCGTCGACACCGTTCGTCGCCTGGTGGATCGGCCGGAAGAGATCGGCGGCGCGGGTCAGGTCCTCGAGGGCCAGCTCGAAGAAGAGCGCCTCGCCCGAGAGCCCCGCCGCGGTCCTCTCGCGGATGGCCGCGTCGTAGTCGTGGCTGTTCTTGATCGCGTGGTCGAAGATCGTCGGGTTCGAGGTGAGCCCGGTGACCGACAGCTCCGCAATGTACCGGGAGAGCGTCCCGCCGGTGAGGAGGGAGCGCGTGATGTTGTCGAGCCAGAGGCTCTGGCCCGCGGCGTGCAACTGCTGCGTCGCTTTCATCGGGTTCCCTTCCGCCGCGCCGCGTCCAGCAGCGCCGGCATGTCGTAGGTCGTGAGGTCGCCGATCCGATCGATGGTCACGTCCGGCGCCGGGTGGCGTGCGACGTCGGGCGCATGCGCGTAGTGCCCCTGGCGCGGGAAGACCGTGGTCAACCGCTCGCCCCAGCGCTCCTTCACGGCGGCCAGGATCCGGACCTTGTCGTCCACGAGGACGTAGTGAGCCGCCGGATAACGGCGCTCGACGTCGTCGAGCTCCTTCTCCTTGTGGATGTAGATGAGCACCCGGCCCTCGACCGCCTCGAAGAGGCCCGATCGATTCACCTTGAGGGGCTGGAAGACGACGTCGCCGTCCGAGAGGATGACGGTCGGGCCGAAGGAGCGCGTGTGCTCGAGCGCGTCGAGCGAGCCGGGGAAGAGCCGGTTCGCGAATGGATAGTTCACGAGGTAGGAGGAGACCGCGAGCAGGTGAGGCTCGCGCGGGTGCTTCACGCGATAGCGCTGAAGCGCTCCGAGGTAGTCCGCGTACCCGAGCTCGGCGCGGAGCTGCTCGAAGATCTCCCAGTACTGCTGCTGCCGCCCCTCCCCCACCTCGTGGGTCAGGTAGCGTTTCAGGTCCGCGGCGATCCGGTCATTGTCGACGAGGGTGTTGTCGACGTCGAAGAGAAAGACCACCTGCTCCATCTCAGCGCTCCTCCAGCTCGGCGGCCGCGTCGGTATCGACGAGCCACCGGAGCCGACCGTGATGCGGCGCCACGATCTGTGCCGGGTACGTGTCCGGGCGGACGGGACCGTCGAGGACGCGGTGGAGCATCGACGCCTTGTCGCCACCGCTCACGAGGAAGAGGACTTCCGCGGCGCCGTTCAGCACGACCGGCGTGAGCGTGATGCGCCACATCCGGACCTCCGCGACGGATTCCGCCACGACCCAGCGCTCCGTCTCGCGCACCGCCTGCAGCCCCGGGAAGAGGGAGGCGGTGTGCCCGTTGTCGCCCATCCCGAGCAGCACCAGATCGAAGCGCGCGCCGGGCACGGGACGCGGGGGACCCACGGGCGTCGCGAAGAGGGTGCGCAGGCTCCGCTCGTAGGCGGCAGCGGCGAGCATCGGGGGCTCTTCGCCCCGGATGCGGTGCACCTGCGAGGGAGGAATCGGCACGTGGTCGAGGAGCGCCTCGCGCGCCATCCGGTAATTGCTGGCGTCCGCGTCGGGTGGCACGGCACGCTCGTCGCCCCAGCAGACGTGGATGCGGCTCCAGTCGATGGACGCCGCGAAGCGCTCGGTCGCGAGGAGCTCGAACAGCGCGCGCGGAGTCGAGCCACCCGACAGCGCGGTCACGAAGCGGCCGTGTGCGGCGATCGCCGCCCGCGCTGCCGCCGCGAACGCCGCGGCGCCCGCTTCCGTGAGCGCGCGCTTGTCCGGGACCACTTCGACGCCGTGACGCATCACCCCTCCGCCTGCAGCACGTCGACGCGGCCGTCCGGATAGCCGACCAGGACGCGCTCCGCGGTGCCGAGGAACAAGCCGGTGTCGACGACGCCCGGGATCGCGCGGAGGTCGGCCTCCAACGTGCGCGCCGCGCGCGCGTCGGCGAGCGGCGATGCGAGACCGCAGTCGATCGTGAGGTTGCCGTTGTCGGAGATGAACGGTCGTGCGTCGGCGAGCCGAATCACCGGCTCGAGCCCGAGCGCGCGGACCCGGCGGAAGACGAGCCGGCACGCGAACGGCACGACCTCGATCGGGATCCGGCCGCGCATCCCCAGCTGGCCGACGAGCTTGTCGTGTCCCACGAGGATCACCTGCCTGCGCGAGGCCGCCGCGACGATCCGCTCGCGCACCAGGGCGCCCCCGAAGCCCTTCACGAGGTCGAGATTCGGCGCCACCTCGTCGGCCCCGTCGACCGTGAGCGCGAGCTCCTCCGGGTCGTCATCGAGCGTGCCGAGCGGGATGCCGAGGCTCCGCGCCTGGGCCGCCGTCGCCTCGGAGGTCGCTACGCCGACGACATGGAGGCCGCCCCGTATGCGGTCGGCGAGGCGGGCGAGGAACACGGCGGCGGCATGCCCCGTGCCGAGCCCGACGCGCATCCCGTCCGCGACCAGCTCGAGCACCCGCGCCGCGGCGTTCTCCACACCTGGATCCGTCATCCACGCCTCGCCGCGCGCGTGGGCACGCCGTTCCAGAGGCGGAAGCCGCCGAGGAACGCGTTGTCGTTGTCGCCGAGCCGGCTTCCCGGCGGGGGGGTCCGAAGCTTGCGGGCGTTCCCGCCACCGACGACGACGTCCTCCGCATTGAGTGCGGCCCGCAGGCGCTCGACCACGTCCAGCACGCACTTCCGCCAGCGCGCCTTGCCCAGGCGCTTGAAGCCTCGGATGCCGACGTACTCCTCGAATGTGCGGCCGTGCTTGTACGGCAGATGCGCGAGCTCCATCGGCTCGAGGACGCCGTCGATGATGAGCGCCGATCCGAGGCCGGTGCCGAGGCCGAGGAAGAGCATGCGGCCGCCGCGGTAGCTCCCGAGCGCCTGCATCGCGGCGTCGTTGATCACCTTCACCGGGCGGCCGAAGGCGCGGCGGAAGTCGAAGCCGACCCAGCCGCCGCCGAGGTTGCGCGGCTCGGCGACCGGATGCCCGTGGACGACCGGTCCGGGAAAGCCGATGGCGACGTGGTCGTAGGACCAGCCGGCCGACAGACGCTTGACGACGGAGACCATGCGCCGCGCCGTCATCGTCGGTCCGGAGTCGGCCTGGCGGTGCTCGCGCTGCCCAGTCGCCAGGATCTTCACGTGCGTTCCGCCGACGTCGACGACCAGGATCTTCATGGCGCGCCGCCTCCGCCCGGCGCAATCCAGCCGCCGACGTCCGCCGTCAGCGAGTTGGCCTCGTTCGGCCCCCACGTCCCGGGGGCATACTCGTGGACCGGCGTCGGGTCGTCGAGGATCGGCTGCACGACCTGCCACGCAGCCTCGACCCCGTCCTCGCGCGCGAAGAGCATCGCATCGCCGGCCATCGCGTCGACCAGGAGGCGCTCGTAGGCATCGAGGTCGTCGGCCGTCGGATGGTGGATGAATTTGAGCTCCGCTGGTTCGGACGCGATCTGCTCGCCCGGCCGCCACACACGCGCGCCAAGGGTGATGGACACGTCCGGGCTCAGCCGGAAGCGGATCGTGTTCCGCTCGTCGGCCGGGGCGTGACGCAACGGCGGTCCCTTCAGCGTCACGGTCACCTCCGTCGCCGTGACCGGCAGACACTTGCCGGCCCGGATGAAGAACGGGACGCCGTCCCAGCGCCAGGAATCGACGTGCAGGCGGACGGCGGCAAAGGTCTCGACGTTGGAGCTGGCTGCGACGCCCGGCTCGCGACGGTAGCCGGCGAACTGGCCGCGGACGAGGTCGCGCAAATCGAGTGGCCGGATGCTGCGGAACACCTTCACCTGCTCGTCACGGATCGACTCGTGATACGTCGTGAGGGGTGGTTCCATCGCGAGCAGACTCACGACCTGCAGCATGTGATTCTGCACGACGTCCCGGATGGCGCCCGCCTCGTCGTAGAATTTGCCCCGACCCTGCACGCCGAAGGACTCGGCCATCGTGATCTGCACGCTGTCGACGTAGTTCCGGTTCCAGATCGGCTCGAGGAAGGTGTTGGCGAAGCGGAAGATCGCCAGGTTCTGGACGGGCCCCTTGCCGAGGTAGTGGTCGATGCGGAAGACGTTCGCCTCGTCGAACGCCGCGTGGAGCGTGGCGTTGAGCGCGCGCGCCGACTCGAGATCCCGCCCGAAGGGCTTCTCGATGATGACGCGCGCATCGCGCGCGCAGCCCGCTCGCGCGAGCCCTTCGACGACGGTCGGGAACATGCTCGGCGGGATCGCGAGGTAGTGCGCCGGTCGGTGCGCCTCGCCGAGCGCCGTGCGGAGCGCGGCATAGGTCGAGGGATCGCGGTAGTCGCCGTCGACGTAGCGGAGCCGCGATTCGAGCTGCGCGAACGGCGCCGGGTCGAGCCCGCCGTGCCGGGTCACGCTGTCCCGCGCGCGGGCCCGCATCTGCTCGATGGTCCAGCCCGACTTCGCCACGCCGATGACGGGCACGTCGAGACGACCGCGGCGTGCCATCGCCTGCAAGGCCGGGAAGATCTTCTTGTACGCGAGGTCGCCGGTCGCGCCGACGCAGACGACGGCGTCCGAGCGCGGTGCGGTCATGGCTTCTTCTCCACATGGCCGCCGAACTCGAACCG
>JBKPBB010000417.1:0-1294 GCA_046744245.1 Thermodesulfobacteriota bacterium | reverse complement strand
GCGCAGGTGCGCGGCCGCGGGCGTGCGCCGGCGGCGCGGGCGCCGCGCCGGGCGAGCTCGTCGTGAGCGAGCGCATCACCATCATCGGCGGCGGGCTCGCGGGCTGCGAGGCGGCCTGGCAGCTCGCCCGGCGCGGCATCGGCGTCGACCTCTACGAGATGCGCCCGCGGCGCGGCACCGAGGCGCACGCGACGGACCGCCTGGCCGAGCTCGTGTGCTCGAACTCCTTTCGCAACGCGACGCTCGAGACGGCGGTCGGGCTGCTCAAGGAGGAGATGCGGCGCCTCGGCTCGCTCGTCATGCGCGTCGCGGACGCGACCCGCGTGCCCGCGGGCGCCTGCCTCGCCGTCGACCGGGTGCACTTCGCGGACGGCGTCACGCAGGCGGTGGAGGCGCTGCCGGCCGTACGGATCATCCGTGATGAAGCAACCGAGATCCCCGCCGGACTCACCATCGTCGCGACCGGCCCGCTCACCTCGCCGGCGTTCTCCGAGGCCCTCCAGCGCGTGCTCGGCACGCGCCACCTGTACTTCTACGACGCGATCGCGCCCATCGTGACGGCCGAGTCGATCGACATGGGCGTGGCATGGAAGGCGTCGCGCTACGACAAGGGCGGCGAGGACTACGTCAATTGCCCGCTCGACCGGGAGCAGTACCACGCCTTCGTCGACGCGGTGGTGCACGCCGAGAAGGTCCCGACGCGCGACTTCGAGCGCTGCATCTACTTCGAGGGCTGCATGCCGATCGAGGAGATGGCGCGCCGCGGGCGCGACACGCTCGCCTTCGGCCCGATGCGTCCGGTCGGCCTGGTCGACCCGCGCAGCGGCAAGCGCCCGCACGCCTGCGTCCAGCTCCGCCAGGACGATGCCGAGGGGCGGCTCTTCAACATGGTGGGCTTCCAGACCAAGATGACCTACCCCGAGCAGCGGCGCGTCTTCCGCATGATCCCCGGGCTCGGGCTGGCGGAGTTCGTGCGGCTCGGGAGCCTCCACCGCAACACCTTCGTCGACGCGCCGGCGCTCCTCCTGCCCTCGCTCCAGGTGATCGGGCGCAAGCGTCTTCTCCTGGCGGGGCAGCTGGTCGGCGTCGAGGGCTACGTCGAGTCGGCGGCGACGGGCCTGCTCGCGGGCCTGAACGCCGGGCGCCTCCTCGTCGGCCAGGCGCCGCTCGCGCCGCCGCGCACGACCGCGCTCGGCTCGCTCCTCGCCTACGTCACCCAGCGCGGCAAGAAGGCCTTCCAGCCCATGAACGCGAACTACGGCCTCTTCCCGCCGCTCGCGCGCGCGCTGCGGGG
>JBKPBB010000327.1:0-3086 GCA_046744245.1 Thermodesulfobacteriota bacterium | reverse complement strand
GCACGGGGGCGAGCCGTGCCCCGTCCTCGGCCGGCCGGGCGCCGCCGCCGACCGGGCGGGGCGCGCGCGCTCGCGCGCGCACGAAGCGCTCGGCGCGGTCGACGCCCGCGATCATCCGCTCGTAGGCGGTGCGCGCGTCGTCGGCGAAGGTGAAGAGCCCATGGTTCACGAGCACCAGCCCCTCGACCGACGGGTCGCGCTCGTAGACCTCGGCCGCCAGCTTGGCGAGCGCGAAGCCGGGCATGACGTACGGCACGATCGCCCAGCGCGGGCCGAAGGCCTCGCGCACCATCGCCTGCACCGCGTCGCGCGGCTGGTTGGTCACCACCAGCGCGATGTCGGCGTGCGTGTGGTCGATGAAGCGATGCGGCAGGAAGGCGTGGAGCAGCGTCTCGACCGAGGGATTCGGCGCGCCCGCGTCGAAGAGGTGCGTGCGGAGCTGGTTCACCATCTCCTCGTCCGACAGCTCGCGGAGCGCGCGCAGCTTGCGCAGGTGCGCCAGGTCCACCGCCGGGAGCCCGGGCGGCTCGATCGCGTCGAGGTTCCAGCCGCTGCCCTTGACGAACAGCGCCTCCACCCGCTCGCCGACCAACGTCGTCACCGTCCCCTTGAGCGAGGTGTTGCCGCCGCCGTGCATCACGAGATCGGGATCGCGGCCGATCAGTCGCGAGGTGTAGACGCGCAGCGCCAGGTCCTCGCCCCAGCGCGGCGCCAGGCGCTCGACGAACTCGGCGGCTTCGCGGTCCGACCAGCGGCTCTCCATGAGCCGCCCACAGTAGGCGGGCGGGCGGAATCTTTTCAAGCTGCTGGAGCAGCACCCGACTCTGGAGTATCTCACCGACGACTGGACCCTGAACGCGCCGCCGAACCGGCGCCCCGGGTAGGAGGGATCACCGTGAGCCAGCTCTCAGCCGACGACCGCCTCGCCATCCACGAGATCATCGCGACCTACTGTCACGCGCTCGACCTCGGCCGCTGGGAGGAGTTCGCGGGCCTCTTCGCCGACGACTGCCGCCTCGACTTCGGGAGCCTGATGGGCGTCTACGAGGGCCACGAGGGCGTGCGCCGCTTCGGCGAGCGCATCCAGAGCCTCGGGCTCTTCATGCGCCACTACACGACCAACGTCGTCGTGCGCGGCGACGGCGAGCGCGCCCGCGCCGAGTCCTACGTGCTCGCCGTCACCGGACCGCCCGGGGCGAGCATGCAGACCACGGGGCGCTACGAGGACGAGCTCGTCAAGGTGAGCGGCCGCTGGCGCCTGCGCGTGCGGCGCGCGATCCTCGACCAGCCCGCGTAGTGTAGCCGACCCGAGACAAGGTCTCGGGTCGGTCTACTAGGCCGTCTTGGGCGGCCGGCCGCGACGGCGCTTCGTCTTCGAGCCGGGCGGGCGGCCCGGACCGCGTCGCCCCCGCCGGCGCCGGCGGCGCTTCATGGTGCCGGCCCCGCCGATGCTGCCCAGGAGATTCGCGATCTGCTGGCTGAGTTCCTTGCGCACGAGCTCTCGGACCGCGGTAACGAAGCTTTTCTGTCGTGGCATCCCGTGCCTCCCGCTTGCGGTTGGTTGCTCCTACTCCAACGCTCCGAGCAGGGCAAGACGCGCGCCGGTTACGCGGAGAGGATTTTCCCCTCCAGGTGGAGCGAACCCGCTTCCACGAATTCCAGGGTCCGCGCGCGCTGCCAGACTTCCAAAACTCCCTCGAGTGGGCCGACGATATCTCCCGATACGCGGTAAATGTACTCGTGCAGCGGCGCGAATGGCTCGGGGCCGTGCGCTTCGGGATGCGATTCCTCCTTTTCGGACCGCTGCTCCACGCGCACACCGGCGGGCAGCGCGGTGAGCAACGCGCCGCGGATCTGCGCCGCCACCTCGCGCGAAAATGCCTCGGCTCGGAACGAGAATCTCGCCGATTCGACCAGCCGGCGGCGCTCGACGGCGAGTCCCACCTCCCTGCCGCGCTCGCCGAGCGCCTGCGCCAGCGGCACGGCGAGCGGCGCCGGCGCCAGGAAGACGTGGTGGGAGCCGGCCGCGAAGAGCGCCCGCAACCGCTCGCCGAGCGATCCCGCCGCGAGCGCGACGTCGCTGCCGAAAACGCCCCCCGCGTGCTCGCCGCGGCCGGCCAGGAACCCGGCCACGAAAGCGCGCAGGGTCCGCTCCGTGCCCTCGACCACGAGCTCGTGCCACTCCGCCATGATCGACCTCTCACGCGAAGAATATCAACGTCGCCAGCGCAAACACGGGAATCAAGACCGGCAACGAGTAGCGCAGGATGTACCCGAAGAACGACGGCATCGGCACTCCCGCCTCCTCCGCGATCGACTTCACCATGAAGTTGGGCGCATTTCCGATGTACGTATTCGCCCCCATGAAGACCGACCCGGTCGCGATCGCCTGCAGAAACGCGTGATTCTCGGCGATGAGGCGATGGATCGCCTCGCGCTCCGCCACGCCCGGATACAGCCGGCCGAGCGCGGTCGACAGGAAGGTGAGGTAGGTGGGCGCGTTGTCGAGGAACGAGGACAGGATTCCGCTCGCCCAGAAGAAATGCGCCGGCTCCCGCACGGCGCGAATGACGAACGCGAGTGCGCCCTGCTCGCCCACGCGCAGCATGGCGAGCACGGGAATGATGGTCGCGAAGATGCCCGCGAACAGGATCGCCACCTCCTTGATCGGCTCCCAGGTGAACTGGTTCTCCTCGCGAACGCGCCGCGGCGTCGTCCGCCAGGAGGCCGCCAGCATGAGGAGGAGGATCGCGTCGCGCACCAGGTTCTGCACCTGCTGCGCGACGCCGAGGATCGTCGCCTCGCCGAGGCGCACGGTCCCGGAGAAGATGACGGCGGCGAGCACGCCGCCGAGGAAGAAGACGTTGTGCCAGCCCTCCACCCGGATCGGCTCGCCGGGCCCGGCCGGCCGGGCGCGCAGGAGCGCGTCCTCGCGGCGCCACCAGTAGAGGTCGAAGAGCAGGTACGCGCCGAGGACCGCGCCCGCGGTGAACAGCATCTCCTTCCAGATCGCGAAGGTCCAGAAGAACGGCACGCCGTGGAGGAAGCCCAGGAAGAGCGGCGGGTCGCCGAGCGGGGTGAGCGCG
>JBKPBB010000420.1:0-7808 GCA_046744245.1 Thermodesulfobacteriota bacterium | reverse complement strand
GGCAACCTGACCGACGGCGCGCCGCACCCCGCGAGGGAGGGGGTCGTCTTCTGCATCCCCGCGACGGGTAACGGCACGGTGAACGCCGTGGTCGACCTCCCGGGGCCGGGCGCCACGAGCCTCCCGGGCATCGCGCAGATCGTTCCGACCCCGTAGCTGCCTTGTGATCCCTGGCGCTCGTCCGCAGCCCGCGGGCGAGCGCCAGGGCGGCACGACCACCACGACGCTGGACCCGGCTCGCTCGAGCTGCGGCGGCCGAACCTGGTGGCCAGCAAGGGGACCGGCACCCTCGACCGCACGGCGGGCGCCGGGCCCGCCAAGTTACGCCTCGACGACGACGCGCTGCCTCGCCACCTGCGTGCTCAGCGTCATGGCCACCGACGCCGGTCGCTCGTCCCCTGATCGCCGACGAGCGCCAGGGCCCGCCACCTCAGGCCTTCGCCGCGTTCACCACCTGCAGCTCGCAGAACTCCTCGATCCCCCACTTCCCGTTCTCCCGGCCGAGCCCGCTCCACTTGACGCCGCCGAAAGGGACCTTGGCGCTCATGCTCATGTGCTGATTGACCCAGGCGGTGCCGCACTCGAGGCGCTGGGCGATCTCCTCGCCGCGCGCGACGTCGGTGGTCCACACCGAGCCGCCGAGGCCGTAGTGCGTGCGGTTCGCCTGCGCGAGCGCGTCGTCGAGGTCGCGGTAGAGGATGACGGGGAGGGCCGTGCCGAACTGCTCCTCGTCGACCAGGCGCACGCCCTCGCCGACGTCGGTCACGATGGTCGGCGGATAGAAGTAGCCGGGCGTGGGCAGCGGCGCGCCGCCGGTCACCACCGTGCCGCCGGCGCGGCGGGCGTCCTCGACCAGCTCCTGCACGCGGTTGAACTGCGGCCGGTTGTTGATCGGGCCGAGCTGCGTGTCGGGCCGGAGGCCGTCGCCCACCTTCACCTGCTTCGCCAGCTGGGCGAGCGCCTCCAGCACCGGCCGGTAGACGTCCTCGTGCACGTAGAGGCGCTTGATCGCGACGCACACCTGGCCCGAGTTGGTGAAGGCGCCCCAGAAGAGCTTCGGCGCCACCCGGGCCGGATCGACGTCGGGGAGGACGATCGCCGGGTCGTTGCCGCCCAGCTCGAGCGTCACGCGCTTCAGGTCGTCCGCGGCCGCCCGCATGATCTTCTTCCCGGTCGGCACGCTGCCCGTGAACGAGATCTTGCGCACCGCCGGGTGCGCGGTCATCCACGCCCCGACCTCGTCGCTGCCGCCGAGCACGTTGACGACGCCCTTCGGGACCGCGGCGCGGAGCGCGGCGCCCAGCGCGAGCGAGGAGAGCGGCGTGAAGGGCGAGGGCTTGGCGACCACCGTGTTGCCGGTGAGCAGCGCCGGGCCGAGCTTCATCACCAGCGTCGCGACCGGGTAGTTCCAGGGCGTGATCGCGGCCACCGGGCCGAGCGGCTTGCGCACCAGCGTGACGCGCGCCTTCTCGTCCTCGCGCAGCAGGTCGCGCGGGATGGGCTCGTCGGCGTAGAGGCGGAGGATCTGCGCTGCGCCCTTCACCTCGCCCACCGCCTGCGCGAGCGGCTTCCCCTGCTCCAGGCAGACCAGGCGGCCGATCTCGTCGGCCTGCGCGCCGAGCGCCTCGCTCATGTGGACGAGGGTGCGACGCCGGAGCGCCTCGTCGCGCGACCACTCGCCCGCGAAGGCGCGCGCGGCCGCGATCATGGCGCGCTCCAGGTCCTGGCGCGTGGCATCGGGGCAGCGCGCAAAGGGCGCCCCCGTGGCCGGGTTGATGACGTCGAAGTGCTGGCGGCCCGCGACGAGCTCGCCGTCGATGAGATGCGAGAAGGTCGTCTCCATGGGTGCGGACCCTATGCCCGCCCCCGCGCTGCTGCAAGACGTCGCGTCAGCGAGTGAGCTTGCCGATTGCGACGTCCACGGTCGCGAGGCGGAAGCCGAGCGCGTCGTGCAGCGTCTTGTAGAGAAGGGCGAGGGTGGGGCGGTCGAGCTGCTCCACGATGGCGCGCACCCGCTCCTCGGCTTCTCCGCGGGGAGACCCCTGGGTGACGATGGAGCCCATCACGTCGCCCGCGCGCCCGCGCGGCGCTTCACCGTGGCCTCCGCGCCGCCTTCGTGGGTGCGCGCTCGCCGGAACGACGGGGCGCGGCGGCGGCCGATGCCCTCGGCGCGCGCGCCCCCTCGACCAGGCTCGCCGCGCTCACGATGGTCTCGGACGGAGGAGGCGGCGCCGGCGCGCGGAGGCTGTCTCCGCCGACCCATCCCTCGACGCCCGACTCGCTCGAGCGGATCGAGTAGCGTGTCCCGCTGGCGCCCCGCGGCTGCCAGCCGAGGATTTCCACCTCGGCCCCGTGCGGCAGGGTCGCGAGCGGCGTCGTGCCCTTGGCGTCGGTCAGCGTCGCGCGCCCCGTCGCCCCGCCCGGGCAGCTGACGAGCACCCGCCGTCCCACCGCGAGGACGGAGCCGCCGCCACGGGTGCGCGCGGGCGGCTGCGGGAAGAATGGGCGCTGCGGAACGGCCATGATGCCTCCTTAGCTGCGGCCTCCAGGCGGGCGCCAGCCGCGCGGAGGCCCTTTGAGCGCGAGGCGGTCGCGAGCGTGAGGGGCGAGAAAACAGCCGAGCCCACCTCGGACAAGAATGGGCGTTGACCCTACTCCGCGAGACCGCGGGTGTCAATTCCGCCGCCCGTGCCATGCGGCTTTCCGGTTGCGCCGCGAGCGCCCGCTGGGATAGGGTTGGGCCTTCTCCGCGGGTGCTCCGGCGGGGAGGGAGACCGTGCCCATACCCCACGCTGACGACCTCGTTCCCTTTCGCGACGTGCTGGTCATCCGTTCGACCGCCCCCGCGCTGCTCTGCCGGATCGGCGCGCGGCTGATCTGGCTCATGCGCAGCCAGATCAGCGGCAAGCTCTGGCAGGCCGGCGACCGGGGCCGGCTGTTCGTCAAGCGCTCGGTGGTCATCGACCACGGGCTCGAGGGTGAGCGGAGCGGCGGGGCACGATGATCCACGTCATGCTCCCGGTCCAGTACCTCCGCGCGCCAGGCGAGCGGCGGATGGAGCCGCACAAGCGTCTCGCGCTCGCGGTCCTGCAAACGGTCGTGGACGACTGCCGCGGATCGAGCTACCGGCAGGCGGCAGGATTTGCACCCCGCCTCGATCGGCGGGCCTACGAGCAGGCGCGGGACTACCTCGCGAGCCGCGATCGCAGTTGGCCCTTCAGTTTCGAGAACCTGTGCGAGGCCGTCGGCCTCGATCCCGGAAGCCTGCGGCACGAGCTCACCAAGGGAGCGCCCGTATGATCAGGCACTCCGCTCGGCCGAGCCCGTGCGAGAACATGAATCATCGACGGGCGAACTCGCCCGTCAGCCACTGCCCGCAGTGCGGAGGCATCGTGAACGCGCAGGTCTCGAGCCCGCCGTGCAACGATGCCAAGCACGCCATGTCCCGGCGGCAGCGCTCCGCCTTCTGCGTGGACTGCGGCGTGCAGCTGATATTCGTGCGCTGAGGCGGGCGCCGGTCAGTAATTCCGGCGGCCCCCGAAGCCGCCGCGCCCGCGGTCACCGCCGCCGCCGCCGGACGAACGCTCGCGGGCCTCGCTCACGTTCAGCGTGCGGCCCTGCAGATCCTTACCGTTGAACTCGGCGATCGCCTTCTGCGCCTCGCTCGCCGAGCTCATCTCGACGAAGCCGAAGCCGCGCGACTGCCCGGTGGCGCGATCGGTGATGACCGCGACCGACTCGCACGTCCCGGCCTGCGAGAACAGCGTCTCCAGGTCCTTGCTCGTGGTGTCGAAGGAAAGGTTGCCGACGAAGATCTTCTTGCCCATCTCTCTCTCGCTCCTCGCCCCTTATGGGGCGGCTTTGGATTTTGTCGCGGTTGCCTGGGCGAGAGACCGACGTCGGAAACGCGGCGGGGTCGCGCACAAACAAGAGGACTTGCGGTCTTGTACCACCGATCCCGGGTGTCGCGCAAACGCGCGACACCGGGATCGGGTCACGGCGTGTCGCGGATGAGGGTCAGGCCCGCGAGCACCCCCACGTACGCCGTGCCGTCCGGGCCGAGCGTCACGGGCGCGAAGTTGTTGTTGTAGCCGAGGCCGGTGCCGACCAGCCGCTTCCAGGCGGTTGCGCCGGTCTTGAAACTGATGGCGGTCAGGTACCAGGCGTCGGTGGTGCCGGGGCCGGGATCCTTCGTGTAGGCATACATGAGGCCGTCGGCGAGGGAGAGCTTCGAGACCGTGGACGGGACGCGTTCCTGGCTGGTCCACCGCGTCACGCAGCGCCCGGTCGACCGCACGTCGATGCGCGAGACGCCGGGCTCGGTGGTGGCGCCGTCCATCACCGACGTCGGCCCCGTGTAGCCGTAGTTGTTCTCGACCAGGAGCGAGGTGTCGGTGCCGATCAGGGAGTTCTCGGTGGCGCTCATGCCGGGCGCGAAGACCGGCACCGCGCACAGGAGGCGCGGGCCCGGAGCGCTCGGCGCGCGCCAGTAGACGACCACGTGCATCTGCGGGTCGGCGTTGTCGGTGATGGCGACCCAGCCCGTGCCCATCAAGGTCGGCGTCGTGCCCGAGCCGAAGTTCACCTGCCCGGGCTTGAGCCGCGTGCCGCGATCGTACACCTCGCGCCAGGTGACCACGGGCTCGCGCATGGCGCCCGCGTCGAAGCGGTACATGGCGTGGTCCGAGACGATGAACACGCCGCCCGTCTCGTCGACCGCGAACGAGTTGCCGATCGCCTCGCCGGCGAGGCGCAGGCTCTGGACGGCGCCGCTCGCCGGGTCGACGGTGCCGACGAGCGCGTTCACCGTGACGAACCAGAGGAGCCCGCTCCAGTCGGGCAGGCACGAGATGATGCCTTCGGTGGGCCCGACGACGGAGGAGAGATCGTACGCGCGCACCAGCTCGAAGGCGGGTCCGGCCAGAGTCGTGGTCTCGCCCACCACCCAGATCTGGTGGCTGTTGGTCGGGATGACGGCGCGGTCCTGGTCGTCGAGGTAGAAGTAGCCTCCGCCCGAGAAGTCGCTGAACAGGCCGCCGCCCCCGGCCGAGCGCGGCGGGAGCGGGAAGACGGCGAGGAGGTCGAGCGTGGCGGGGTCGAACATCGCGAGCCGCGGCCCCTCGAAGCCGACGCAGATGGTGACGATCCGGCCGGCGGAGTCGAAGGTGAGGGACCCGCACTCGGCGTTCTGCTGCGTGGAGAGGACCTCGGGGTTGCGACCGAGCGGCCCGCCGCCCACGTAGGTGTCGGTCTGATAGGCGTCGTCGTGGATGTTGCTGCGGCCGTTGGGCGCCATGAAGGGGTGCTGCGGGACTGCGGGCGCGGGCACGCTGCGCGGCGTGGCGGGGGCGCCGACGAAGGTGGGGACGGGCGCGGCGAAGGGATCGTTCGGGATGGGCGTGGCGTGGGCGGGGGCGGCGAGCGCGAGCACGACTGCCAGCACGGACGGCGTGCGCATCATGCGGTACCGTGCGGCTGAGCTCGTGTTGATTCAATCCCTTGAAAGCGTGAAACCAGGCGAAGGAATCGAGTATGCGCGCGCTCCGTGCTACCGAGAAGCATGTTCCGCCTGACGAGGCCGCGCTAGCGACCGGCGCCGTGTACCCGAGCCTGGCGCCCGGCCTCCCGGGAATTCTCCCTGTGCCTCGGGTCTTCGCGTGAGGCGTCCGGAATTCGCGCGCATCGGCGCTGACAACGTGAAAGCCGCGCGCGTGGACGCCCGCGGCCCTTTCCGCGGACGCGCGACCGTCGTACGCTCGCGTGCCTTGCGCTTCGGCACCTACCACGTCTTCCAGTGCCCCCCAGGGCAGGAGCCCGCGCGCGTCGTCGCCGAGGAGCTGGCGCGTGCCGAGCTGGCGGAGGCGCTCGGCTTCGACGACGTCTGGGTGCCCGAGCAGCACTTCTCCCCGTACTGCCTCGCGGGCGACGCGCTCCTCCTCGCCGGGCACCTCGCCGCGCGCACGCGCCGCGTGCGCATCGGGACGGCCGTCGTGAACCTGACCTTCACCCATCCCCTCCGCTTCGCGGAACGCGTGGCGCTCCTCGACCACGTGACCGGGGGCCGCGTCGAGGTGGGCGTGGGGCGTGGCTACCAGTTCCCGCAGTACGGCGTCTTCGGCGTCCCGATCGACGAGACGCGTGGCATCTTCGACGAGGCGCTCGACGTCGTGCTGCGCGCCTGGCGCGGCGAGGAGTTCACTCACGCCGGCCGCCACTTCAAGATCCCCAACGTCCGCATCTGGCCGGCGCCGCTGCGCCCGCCGGGCGAGGTGCTCCTCCACGCCGTGAACAGTCCCGAGAGCATGGCGCGCGCCATCGCCCGCGGGCTGCCGGCGCTCATGGCGCGCCCGCTCAGCCCCTTCGCGGAGCAGGTGGAGGAGTTTGCCCGCTACCGCGCCGCGCTCGCCGCCGCGGGCGTCGACTCCGCGCCCGTGCTCGCGCGCGCGACCGTCCTCAAGTACGCGTTTCTCGCGCCCCGCCGCGCCGAGGCGCGCACGCTCGCACGCGAGGCGCTCGAGTGGGACCTCGCCATCCTCCAGCACCTGACCACGCCGACCACCACCGAGATGCCGCGCGGCTACGAGCTCTACGAGCGGCGGGGCGGGCGGCTGCCGGAGTACGCGTACGAGGACTGGCTCGAGCGCGTGCTCCTCTTCGACGAGCCGGAGGGGTGCGCCGAGAAGATCGCGCGGCTGCGCGACGCCGGGGTGGAGCGGCTGCTGCTCTGGATGGGGCCGGGCGGCGTGCCGCACGACCTCGTCGTCCGCTCGATGCGACTCTTCGCCGAGGCGGTGATGCCGCGTTTTCGCTGAGGGACACGCCGGCCTTGACCGCCTCGACGGGGCGGGGGTAAGCGGAGCGAGGAGGTCAAGTGCCCTGCTCCTGCTGCGGTGAAGAGACGAGCGAACGCGATCACCGGTCGCTGCAGGACTGCCTCGACTTCCTGCGCCTCAGCGTGACGCAGCTCAACGTCTACGTGGCGCGCGCCGAGCTGGAGGCCGAGGCGGCGCGGCGGCGCGCCGCCGCGCTCATGGCGCTCCTCCAGCAGATCGCCGACGTCGCGCGGCCCGAGGTCGAGCCCACCGCACTGCCCGCGCTGGTGCGCCGCATTCGGAAGCTCGCGCTGGGGCAGGTGAGCCCTCCCGGGAAGCCGAGCGTTGCGTGAGGCGCTGAGCGCGGGCGTCATCCGCCCCGCGCGCCGGCCGGTGGGCTGGCGCGCGCCGGGTCCGCCGCCCGGCGGAGCGGTGGAGGACGGGCACCTCGGGCCGGGTCCGGGCGAGGACCTCTGCTACCTGGCCGGCGACTGGCGCATCCTCCAGCGCGTCGACGGCCAGCGCTGGTCGCTCGACGATCTGGTCACCGCCTGGCTCGCGGCGGAGGAGGCGCACGCCGCGCCTGCGGCCTCGCTGCTCGACCTGGGCTGCGGCATCGGCGCGGTGCTCATGTTGCTCGCGTGGCGCTTTCCACAGGCGCGCGCGGTCGGCATCGAGGCGCAGGCAGTGAGCGTGGACCTCGCGCAGCGCTCGCTTGCCTGGAACGGCGCCGCCGACCGCTGCGCGGTCGTGCACGGCGACCTCCGCGATCCCGCCGTGCTCCGGCCCGGCGCGGCCTTCGACCTGATGACCGGCACGCCCCCGTACCTGCGGCCCGGCACCGCGACGCCTTCCGCGCGCATGCAGCGCGGCCCCGCCCACCTGGAGCTGCGCGGCGGCATCGAGGCCTACTGCCTCGCCGCCGCCCGCTGGCTCGCGCCCGGCGGCCGCTTCGTCGCCTGCGCCGCTGCGGCCCAGCTCCGCCGCGTCTCCGAG
>JBKPBB010000240.1:0-8210 GCA_046744245.1 Thermodesulfobacteriota bacterium | reverse complement strand
CCGCGCTCAAGCTCGAGAAGGTCGTCTACGGAATCGTCCTCTGCCTGATCGTGGTGGTCGCGGCCTTCAACATCCTGGCGACGCTCACCATGGTGGTGAAGGAGAAGCGCCGCGACATCGCGATCCTCAAGTCGATGGGCGGCTCGAGCGCCTCGATCGGCCGCATCTTCATCCTGAACGGGGCGGTCATCGGGGTCGCCGGCACCGTGCTCGGCAACCTGCTCGGCCTGGCCGGCTGCTGGCTGCTGGCGCGCTACCAGTTCATCGAGCTGCCGAAGGACGTCTTCCTGGTGACCACGCTGCCGGTGCGGTTCGACCCGGTCAACTTCGCGGTCGTGGCGACGGTTTCGATCGCGATCTGCGTCCTCGCCGCGCTCTCCCCGGCCCGGCGGGCGGCGAGCCTGGTCCCGGTCGAAGTGATCCGCTATGAGTAGCGCCCGATGCCCGGCCCGCGTCCCCCGCTCGTGCAAGCGGTCCAGCTCGGGAAGCGCTACGTGGACGGCCCGGCCGTCGTGCAGGTGCTCGCCGGGCTCGATCTCGAGGTCGAGGCGGGCGAGCGGATCGCCATCGTCGGCGAGTCCGGGGTCGGCAAGTCGACGCTCCTCCACCTCCTGGGGGCGCTCGACCAGCCGACCGGGGGCCGGGTCCTCTTCGACGGCGTGGACGTGTTCGCGCGCTCGGAGGGCGAGCTGGCCGTCTTCCGCAACCGCGAGATCGGCTTCGTCTTCCAGTTCCACCACCTGCTCGGCGACTTCACCGCGCTCGAGAACGTCATGCTGCCGAGCCTGATCGCCCGCCAGCCGTTCGCGGCCACCCGGGCGCGCGCGACCGAGCTGCTCGAGCGGGTGGGGCTCCGGGAGCGGCTCGCGCACCGGCCGGGGCAGCTCTCCGGGGGCGAGCAGCAGCGCGTGGCAGTGGCGCGCGCCCTCGCCCAGCGCCCCCGGCTCCTGCTCGCCGACGAGCCGACCGGCAACCTCGACCCGGCCACCGGCGAGGACGTCCAGCAGCTCATGCTCGAGCTCAACCAGGAGCACGGCGCGGCGCTCGTGGTCGCGACCCACAACGACCGCCTGGCGGCGGCGATGGGGCGGACGCTCCGCCTGGCGGGCGGCGCTCTCCACGAGTTGGGCTCGGGGTCGCGGGGACGCGCCCACGGCATGACGTCGTGAGGAGGCCGATCATGGCGAGGCACGCACGGAGGCGGTGGGTTGCCCTGCTGGCGGCCGTAGCGCTCGTCGCCGGGGAGGTGCCGCTCGGCGCGCAGGGCGAGCCCTCGATCGCGCGCGTCGGCATCGCCGGCAACCTGCGCGTCGAGGAGGACGCCATCCGGGTCCACCTGCGCTCGCAGCCGGGCCAGCCCTTCGACCAGGACACCATCGACCGGGACATCCGCGCCGTCTACGCGATGGGCTTCTTCGACCAGGTGGACGCGGACGTGACGCGCCTCCCCGAGAACCGGGTCGAGGTCGTCTTCCGGGTGAAGGAGCGTCCCCTCGTGCGCGCGGTCAAGATCGAGGGCAACAAGAAGGTGAAGCGCGAGGAGCTCGAGGGCGCGCTCAAGATCCGCGCCCACACCATCCTCGACCCGGAGAAGGCGCGCCAGGGCCTCGAGGCCGGGAAGAAGCTCTACGTCGAGAAGGGCTACCTCGACGCCGCGCTCACCTACTCGACCGAGCCGGTGGGCGAGAACGAGGTCGACGTCCTCTACAAGGTCGAGGAGCACGAGCCGGTCAAGGTCGTCGAGGTCGGCTTCGAAGGCAACAAGGCGTTCTCGCCCCGCAAGCTCCGCGGCGTCATGCAGACGCGGGAGAAGTGGCTCTTCGGCTTCATCACCGGCGCGGGCGTGCTCAACAAGGAAGTGCTGCGCACCGACGTGGAGCGGCTGACGGCCTGGTACTACGACCACGGCTACGTCACGGTGCGTGTCGACGAGCCGCGCGTCGAGCGGCGCGACGATGGCCTCCACGTCACGGTCAAGATCGACGAGGGCGACCAGTACCGGGTCGGCGCGGTGGGGGTGGCGGGCGAGAACACGCCCGCGGACACGAAGCCCCTCCTGCAGGGGCTCGCGATCACGCCCGGCGAGGTCTTCAAGGCGAGCGCGCTGCGCGAGGATACGCAGAAGCTGACCGAGCGGCTCTCCGAGGACGGCTACGCCTTCGCCAGCGTCGAGCCCGAGACCGAGATGCGCCCGGAGGAGAAGCGGGTCGACATCACCTACAAGGTCGAGCGCGGCAAGCCGGTGGTGGTGGACCGCATCGAGGTGACCGGCAACACCAAGACGCGCGACAAGGTGATCCGCCGCGAGATGCGCCTCCAGGAGCAGGAGCTCTTCTCGGCCAGCAAGCTGCGCAAGAGCCGCGAGGCGCTGCAGCGCCTCGGCTTCTTCCAGAGCGTCAACATCACCACCCGGCGGGCCGGCGAGGACGACCGCATGCAGGTGGTGGTGGACGTGAAGGAGGCGCAGACCGGCGCCTTCAGCGCGGGCGCCGGCTTCAGCTCGGCCGACCAGCTCCTCTTCAACGCGCGCATCGTCGAGAACAACCTCTTCGGCCGCGGCCAGCGGCTCGAGCTCTCCGGCGACATCGGCTCGATCCGGCGCAACATCATCCTCTCCTTCACCGAGCCGTACTTCCGCGACACGCCGCTCACGCTGGGGGCGAGCGCCTTCAGCTGGAAGCTCCGCTTCGACGACTTCGACCGCAGCGGCACCGGCTTCGGCACCCAGCTCACCTACCCGGTGACGGCCTGGGGCTACACCTCGCTCTGGGGCCTGCCGCTCGAGGAGGTGCGCGTCGGCAGCGACTACCGCATCGAGCAGGCCGACATCAGCGGCCTCGGTCTCAACGCCACCCGCTCGATCCGCGTCGAGGAGGGCACGAGCCTGATCAGCAGCGTGACGCCGCGCGTGTCGCGCAACACCCTGAACCATGCCTTCGACCCGACCGCGGGCTCCCTCCAGGACCTCTCCATGGAGGTCGCCGGCCTCGGCGGCGAGCGCTTCCTGAAGGCCGAGGCGCGCGAGCGCTGGTACCGCACCTTCTGGCGCTCGAAGACGCTCGGCGACTTCACCTACTCTTTCGGCGGCACGCTGGGCTACGGCTTCCTCGGCGAGGGCGGCGTCAACGGCGACGAGCTGCCGCTCTTCGAGCGCTACTTCCCGGGCGGCATCAGCTCGATCCGCGGCTTCAAGACCCGCACCCTCGGGCCGCGCGAGGCGCGCAAGGACATCTTCGGGCGCGTCATCTCGACCACGCCGATCGGCGGCAGCGAGCAGGCGATCGTCAACAACGAGGTCATCTTCCCGATCGTGCAGGGCATCGGACTCAAGGGCGTGCTGTTCGTCGACGCCGGCAACGCGTACAGCGCGGACCAGGGCATCACGTGGGACGAGACCCGCCTCTCGGCGGGGGCCGGGGTGCGCTGGCTCTCGCCCATCGGCCCGCTGCGCATCGAGCTCGGCAAGCCATTGCGCACCAAGCCTCACGATCAGACGAGCGTCGTGCTGTTCTCGTTCGGGGCGCCGTTCCAGTACTGAGGAGAGTGACGGAGACGCATGCGAGATCGACTCATGGGAAGCGGGGCCGGCCGGAGGGCGCGCGCGGCGCTCTGGCTCGTGACGCTGGCGGTCGTGCTCGGGGCGGCGCGGCTGGCGGCCGCGGACCAGAAGATCGCCGTGGTCGACATGCAGCGCGCGCTCAACGAGTGCGACGCCGGCAAGCGGGCCAAGGATCAGGTGAAGGCCAAGTTCGAGCGCTCGCAGAACCAGCTGAAGAAGCAGCGCGAGGACCTGGACCGGCTGAAGGAGGACTACGAGCGCAAGGCGACGGTGCTCAAGGACGAGGAGCGGCGCAACCTCGAGAAGGACCTCGAGACCCGCGGCCTCGAGTTCAAGCGCAAGTACGAGGACTTCCAGCGCGATCTCAAGGAGACCGACGCCGAGCTCACCAAGAGCATCGTGCAGGAGCTCTACGAGCTGGTGCGCGACTACGGCGAGAAGCACGGCTACACGCTCGTGTTCGAGGCCTCCAGCGGCGCGCTCCTCTACAATGACAAGGCGGTCGACGTGACCGACGAGATCGTGAAGCTCCACAACGCCTCGCCCCACAAGGAGGGGTCGAAGCGCAGCTCGAGCAAGGAGTAGCGCTCCCATCACGAACCAGCCCGAGCGAGGCGCGAGCGGGCGGCGGGCGTTCCCGTACGTCCTGGTCGACCGGGTGCTCGAGGTCGAGCCGGGGAAACGCGCGGTCGGCGTGAAGCGCGTGAGCGCCAACGAGCCGTACTTCGCGGGTCACTTCCCCGGCGCGCCCGTCCTGCCCGGCGTCCTGCTGTGCGAGGCCCTGGTCGAGCTCGGCGGACGGCTCGCCGGGGACGAGGACCTGCGGCTGGTCGCGGTGGACAAGGCGCGTTTTCGCCGCCCGGTGCTGCCGGGCGACACGCTGCGGCTCGAGGTGACCTGCACCGCCCCGGGACCGCCCTGGCGGCTGCGCGGGGTCGCGACCGCGGGGCCGGCGCTGGTGGCGGAGGTCGAGTTTGCGGCGGCGCCGCCGGCGGGCGCGCGCGTCCACCCGACGGCCGTGGTGGCCGCGGGCGCCGAGCTGGACACGGGTGTGGTGGTAGAGGCCTACGCCGTGGTCGGGCCACAGGTTTGCGTGGGGCGCGACTCGTGGATCGGGCCGCACGCGGTGGTGACCGGGCGCACCACGGTCGGCGCCGGCTGCCGCATCTTCCAGTTCGCGAGCGTGGGGGCGCCGCCGCAGGATCTCAAGTACCGCGGCGAGCCGAGCACCCTCGAGATGGGTGACGGGAACATCGTGCGCGAGTTCGCGTCCATCAACCCGGGCACTGCGGGCGGCAGCATGCGGACCCGGATCGGGAACCGCTGCCTCTTGATGGTCTCCGCGCACGTGGCGCACGACTGCCGGGTCGGCGATCAGGTGATCCTCGCCAACGGGGCGGCTCTCGGCGGGCACGTCGAGGCCCAGGACTACGCGATCGTGGGCGGCCTCGCGGGCGTGCACCAGTACGTCCGCCTCGGCGAGTCGGCCCTGTGCGCCGCGGGGGCGATGGTGTCGATGGACGTGCCGCCCTTCTGCATGGTGGCGGGCGACCGGGCCCGCCTGCGCGGCCTCAACCTGGTGGGGCTCCGCCGGCGCGGCTTCGGCGGCGAGGCGATCACGGCGCTCAAGCGCGCCTACCGGCTCCTCTTCCAGGGCGGTGGCGGCCGGCGCGCCGCCCTGGCGCGCGCGCGCGCGGCGTTCGCGCGGGTGCCCGAGGTGGCGCGCCTCGTCGACTTCGTCGCCGCCTCGCAGCGAGGCGTGTGCCGGTGAGCGTCGAGCGCATCGGCCTCATCGCCGGCAGCGGCCGCTTCCCGGTCCTGTTCGCGGAGACGGCGCGCCGCCGCGGCGTCGAGGTGTTCGCGGTCGCGCACCGGGGCGAGACCGACCCGGAGCTCGAGCACGCCGTGGCCGGCATCAGCTGGCTCTGGCCCGGCGAGCTGGCGGCCATGATCGACGCGCTCAAGCGCTTCGGGGTGCGGCGCACGGTGATGGTCGGCGGCATCGCCAAGCCGCGGCTCTTTCGCGAGTTCCGGCCCGACGCCCGCGCCATGGCGGTGATTGCACGCGTCGGCAAGCTGCGCGACGATCTGGTGCTGCGGGCGGTGGCGAGCGAGCTCGAGTCGGAAGGGATCGCGGTGGTCGAGTCGACGTTGTATCTACAGGAGATCGTGCCGAGCGCCGGCGTGCTGGGCGCCCGGCGGCCGAGCGCGGAGGAGTGGAGCGACATCCGCTTCGGCTTCCGGGCGGCCAAGGTGATCGGGCAGTTCGACATCGGGCAGAGCGTCGTGGTGCGCGGCGGCGCCGTGATCGCGGTCGAGGGCATCGAGGGCACCGACGCGACCATCCGCCGCGCGGGCGAGCTCGCGGGCGGCGACATCGTGCTCGTCAAGGTGTGCAAGCCGACCCAGGACACCCGCTTCGACCTCCCGGCGGTGGGACCGGGCACGGTGGCGGCCCTCGCACAGGTGCAGGGGCGGGCGCTCGCCATCGAGGCGGGCAAGACGGTCACGCTCGACCGCGCCGAGCTGGTCGCGCTGGCCGATCGGACCGACATCGCCGTGGTCGCGGTCGACGGGACGGAGGGCGAGCGATGAGGCTGCGCACCGCGGTGGTGGGCGTGGGCTACCTGGGCCGCTTCCACGCCGAGAAGTACGCGGCCCACCCGGGCGCGGAGCTGGTCGGGGTGGTCGACGTGGACGCGGAGCGCGCGCGCGAGGTCGCCGCGGCCCTCGGCGTCGAGGCCTTCACCGACCATCGCGCGCTGGCCGCGCGCGTGGACTGCGCGAGCGTCGCGGTCCCCACCCAGCACCATTTCGAGGTGGCGCGCGACCTCCTCGCGGCGGGCATCGACGTGCTGGTCGAGAAGCCGGTCACCACCACGGTCGAGGAGGCGAAGGCGCTGGTCGAGTTGGCCGTGCGCGGCCAGCGCGTGTTCCAGGTCGGCCACCTCGAGCGCTTCAACCCGGCGATGCTCGCGCTCGAGGGGCTGGTGACCCAGCCGCGCTTCATCGAGTGCCACCGTCTCGCGCCCTTCACCGAGCGCGGCACGGACGTCGACGTCGTGCTCGACCTGATGATCCACGACCTCGACGTCATCCTCTCCATCGTGCCGTCGGCGCTGCGCTCGGTCGAGGCGGTGGGCGTCCCGGTCCTCACCTCCTCGGTCGACATCGCGAATGCGCGGCTCCGCTTCGCCAACGGCTGCATCGCCAACGTGACCGCGAGCCGCGTCTCCATGAAGCGCGAGCGCAAGCTCCGCATCTTCCAGGCCGACGCCTACCTGGCGGTCGACTACGGCGAGCGCCGCGTGCGCATCTGCCGGCGCGAGCCCGACCTCGACGGGCAGGCGGCGCTCACCCTCGAGGAGCGCGAGGTGCCGGAGGGCGACGCGCTCGAGGCCGAGATCGACGCCTTCCTGCGCGCGGTGCGGGCGCGCGAGGCGCCGGCGGTGAGCGGCTGGGACGGGCTGCGGGCCCTCGAGGTGGCGCACGTGATCCGCGAGAGCCTCGAGACCGAGGTGCGCGCGGTGCAGGCGGCGCCGGCGTCCTAGCCATGTCGAACGGCGGCGTCTCCCGTGCCTGGCGTGTCCCGGCGCGCCCGCGCCGGCTCCTCCTGGTCGCCGGCGAGGCGTCGGGCGATCTGCACGGCGCGGACCTGGTACGCGCGCTGCGCGCCTCGGTCCCCGACCTCGAGGTGTTCGGGGTGGGCGGCGAGCGGCTGCGCGAGGCGGGCATGGAGACGGTCGCCGACGTGGGGCAGGTGGCGACCATGGGTCTGAAGGCGACGGGACGGCTGCGCGCCCTGTGGCACGCCTACCGCACGCTCGCGCGCCGCCTGCGCGGGGACCCGCCCGACCTGTGCGTGCTGATCGACTTCCCCGAGTTCAACCTCCGCCTGGCACGCGTCGCCAAGCGCGCCGGGGTGCCCGTCCTCTACTACATCGGGCCGCAGGTGTGGGCCTGGCGGCGCGGCCGCGTGCGCAAGATCGCCCGCCGGGTCGATCGCCTGGCCGTCGTCTTCCCCTTCGAGCCGGCGCTCTACGCGCCGCGGCTCGCGGGGGTCGAGTTCGTCGGCCATCCGCTCCTCGACCGCGTGCACGTGACGCGCGGGCGAGCGGAGACGCTCGCCGCGCACGGCCTCGACCCGGGGCGGCGGACCGTACTCCTCCTGCCCGGCAGCCGGCGCTCCGAGATCGACTATCTCCTGCCGCCGCTCTTGGACGCCGTGCGCCGGCTCGCCCAGGAGGGGCGGCTGCAGTTCCCGCTCGCGCTCGCGCACACGCTCCCGGCCGAGGAGATCCGCCGGCGCGTGCGCGACGCCGGCCTGGACGTCAGGGTGATCGAGGGCGACACCTACGACCTGATCGCGGCCGCCGACTTGGCGCTCGTCAGCTCGGGCACGGCCACGCTCGAGTGCGCGCTCCTCGAGCGCCCGATGGTGATCGTCTACCGCCTCGGGCCGCTCAGCTACGGCCTCGGGCGGCTCCTCGTGCGCGGCGTGCGCTACATCGGCATGCCGAACATCGTGGCCGGGCGGGAGGTCGTGCCCGAGCTGCTCCAGCGCCAGGCGACGGGTCCGCGCATCGCGGCCGCGGCGCGCGCGCTGCTCGACGATCCGGCGCGGCACGCGGCCATGATCGAGGACCTGCGC
>JBKPBB010000413.1:0-5178 GCA_046744245.1 Thermodesulfobacteriota bacterium | reverse complement strand
CGTTCTCGGCCTGGCGCACCGACACGAAGCGGAGCACCCGGTCCATGAGCTTCAAGTTGCGCTCGATCTCGAGCAGCGCCTTCGACGAGCTGCGGTACTCGAAGAGGACGTAGAACGCCCGCCGCTGCTTGGCGATCAGGTACGCGAGCTCGCGGAGCCCCCAGTCCTGCATTTGGCCGACCGTCCCACCCTGGTCTTCGATCAGCTTCTTCACACGCTCGGCCAGCTCCTTCGCGCCCGGCTCCCCCAGGTCGGGATGGAGCAGGACGAGCGTCTCATAGCGGCGGTCCGCCATGCGGTGCCTCCTTCTGGTTGATGCGGTTCATGGCCCGCTCGGGGCCGTCGGTGACGAGCAGCTCGACCGCGTCCGCCGCCCGCTCCTCGGCCGCCGCGAGCGCGGCGAGCTCCTCGGCCGGCGGGACGCTGAGCACCCAGCTCGGCGGGACGGGGCCCGCCGGCGGCCGGCCGACGCCGACCTTGACGCGCAGGAACCCCGGGTCGCCGAGCGCCGCCATGAGCGACTCCACGCCGCGGTTGCCCCCGGCGCGGCCCCCGCGCCGGATACGGACGCGGCCGGGCTCGAGGTCCACGTCGTCGTGCACGGCGATCACGCGCGCCGGATCGACGCGGTAGAAGCGCGTCAGGCTCGCCAGCGCCTCGCCCGACTCGTTCATCCAGGTCTGCGGCTTCACGAGGAGCACCCGCTCCCCCGCGCGCCGCGCCTCGCCGACGAGCGCCCGGTGCGCCTCCCGCTCGACCGCCACGTCCCAGCGCGCCGCCAGGTGGTCGACGACGCGGAAGCCGACGTTGTGGCGCGTGGCGCGGTAGCGCCGGCCCGGGTTGCCGAGGCCAACCACCACCCACACGAGCTACGCCTCTCCCCCACCCTTCCTCCCCTTTCCCTCGCTCCCTTTCGTCTCGCCGCCGCCCTTGCCTTCGGCAGACGCGGGCTCGGCGGCCGGCGCCGCCGCGGCACCCTCGGCCGGCACGCCCTCGGCCGGTACGGCCTCGGCCGCCTCGGCGGCCGGCTTCGCCTCCTCGACCGTGGGCGGCAGCACGGAGACGAGCGGCTGCGTCGGCTCGCCCATCGCCGTGACGCGCTCGGGGAGCCGCAGCTCGGAGAGGTGCACCGCCTGATGGATGGTGAGGTGCGACACGTCCACCTCGATGAACTCGGGGATCTCGGTGGGCAGGCACTCGACTTGGATCTCGCGCACGATCGGCTGGAGGATGCCGCCCTCGACCACGCCCACCGCCTTGCCGACGAAGCGCAGCGGCACGGAGACCGCGAGCCGCTCGGTCAGGTCGACCTCGAAGAAGTCGGCGTGCAGCACCTCGTCGGTCACCGGGTGGCGCTGGATCTCGCGCAGCAGGACCGCCTTGTCGTGCAGATCGGCGTCCTTGCCGCCGTCGTTCACGAGGCGGATGAGATGCGAGCCCTCGAGGTGCGAGAGCTTGCGCTCGAACTCCTCGGCGCGCACCGCGATCGACGCCGTGGCGCGCTTGGGGCCGTAGAAGACGGCGGGGATGACCCCTGCCCTGCGCAGCTTGCGCGCCGTGCCCTTGCCCTGACCCTGGCGGCGCTCGATGGTGACCTCGACCATGTCCATAGGCGATCGTCCTTCAGATGAAGAGTGAGCTGATGGAGGCCTCCTCGTGCGTGCGGCGGATGGCCTCGCCGAGGAGCGGCGCGACCGAGAGGACGCGCAGCTTGGCGAGCTTCGTGGCCTCGGGGCGGAGCGGGATGGTGTCGGTGACGATGAGCTCGTCGATGCTCGAGTGGGCGAGGCGCGGGATGGCGGGGCCGGAGAGCACCGGGTGGGTCGCGCAGGCGAGCACGAGCGGCGCTCCCGCGCCCCGCACCGCCTCCGCCGCCGCCGAGAGCGTGCCGGCCGTGTCGACCATGTCGTCGACGATGACCGCCACCCGGCCGTCCACCTCGCCGATGATCTGCATCTCGGCGACCTCGTTCGGGCGCGCCCGCCGCTTGTCGATGATGGCGAGGTTGGCGTCCAGGCGCTTGGCGAAGGCGCGCGCGCGCTCGACGCCGCCCGCGTCGGGCGAGATGACGGTCACGTCGCGCCGCCCGATCCGCCCGCGGAGGTACTCGAGCAGCACGGGGGTGGCGTAGACGTTGTCGACCGGCACGTCGAAGAAGCCCTGGATCTGGCCGGCGTGCAGGTCGACCGTCAGCACGCGCGAGGCGCCGGCGGTGGTGATCAGGTCGGCCACCAGCTTGGCGCTGATCGGCACCCGCGGCGCGACCTTCCGGTCCTGGCGGGCGTAGCCGTAGTAGGGCACGACCGCCGTGATGCGCCGCGCCGACGCCCGCTTGAAGGCGTCGAGCATCAAGAGCAGCTCCATCAGGTGGTCGTTGCCGGGCGTGCAGATCGACTGGATCACGAACACATCGCCGCCGCGCACGTTCTCGGTGATCTCGACCTGCACCTCGCCGTCGCTGAAGCGGCCGATCTCGGCCTGGCCGAGGGGCACGTCGACGTAGCGGCCGATCGCCTCCGCCAGCGGGCGGTTCGCGCTCCCCGTGAATATCTTGATCTCGTCCTTCACCGACCGGTCCGTGTGATCCTCGCGAGCTGGGCGGGAAGGAGTCGAACCTTCGCTGCCGGATCCAAAGTCCGGTGCCTTACCAGCTTGGCGACCGCCCACCAGAGCCCGAGCCGAGTCCCGCAAAACGCGGCATGCTAGGTTCTGCCCCCGTCGATGTCAATCTCGGTTGCCCCCGGCCGGGGCGCCGTGGCAGGAAGGCCCGATGCTGCCGTTCGAGCGTGTGGCGCACGCCGCCGCGGCGCGCGCCGGAGCGCTGCTGCGGGCGCGCTACCGCGAGCGGCAGGAGGTGTCGTTCAAGGGCGAGGTCGACCTGGTGACGGCCACCGACCGGGAGGCGGAGCGCCTGATCGTGGAGGCGATCGCCGGAGCCTTCCCCGAGCACGGAATCGTCGCCGAGGAATCCGCGCCGCGCCCGGGCCGGGACGGCCACCGCTGGTACGTCGACCCGCTCGACGGGACCACGAACTTCGCCCACGGCTACCCCCACTTCTGCGTGTCCATCGCGCTCGCACGCGACGACGATCTGCTGCTCGGCCTGGTCTACGACCCGATGCGCGAGGAGACCTTCAGCGCGCTCCGCGGGGAGGGCGCGCGGCTCGGCGGGGCGCCGATCGGCGTCTCGGACACACGCACCCTGGAGCGCGCCCTCCTCGGCACCGGCTTCCCCTACGATCGCCGCCAGCACGCGGACTTCTACCTCGCCTTCCTCGCCGAGGCGATGCGCCGCGCCCAGGGGGTGCGGCGCGGCGGGTCGGCCGCGCTCGACCTCTGCTACGTCGCCTGCGGGCGACTGGACGCCTTCTGGGAATGGAAGCTCCACCCGTGGGACACGGCCGCCGGGCGGCTCATCGTGGAGGAGGCGGGCGGGCGGGTGACCGATTTCGCGGGGCAGCCCCACCGCCTGGCCGGGCAGGAGACGGCCGCCTCGAACACGCACCTGCACGGCCCGCTCCTCGACATGCTGGCGGCGGTACGGCGGTCTCTCTCGCCACCGATGCCTCCACCTCCCTGAGCGGGCGGACGCTCCGGTGGACGGGGTGGGGACGCTTGTGATAGCCGACCGGCCCGCGCCCCCGTGGTGAAATGGATATCACACAGGCCTCCGGAGCCTGGGGTAGAGGTTCGATTCCTCTCGGGGGCACTCGCGGGCGCTCCCTAGCGGTCCGCCGCTCGAGGGCGCGCAAGTGCTTGCTTAGCCAGCACTGTTTGTCTAGATTCGAAAGGCTCGACCCGAGTCTGCCTGGCCGGGAGCGTCTGGGCGGCAGGAGGGGTGATGGAACTTCCCAAGTGCCAGAAATGCAACAACGGGACCCTGATCCCGCTCTCGGACTACGGGCAGGAGGGGGCCTCGGTGATCTTCAAGGCGTGGGCGTGCACGAATCCCGAGTGTGGCTTCTCGCTGCGCGTCGACAAGGGCGAGGTCACCTACGGGAAGAAGATCGAGCACAAGCACTGAGCGCCGGCCCTGACCGATCGAGAGGAAGGCCGTCCGCCGCGCCTTCCTCTTTTTTTGGCCCGCCGCCCGCGAGCCCCCTCACTCGCGCGGGAGCGGCGCCTCCTTGAGCAGGCGCTGGAGCGCCTTGAAGTCGGCGCTCTCGGCCGTGCGGACGAGCTCCAGGAGCGCCTGCTCGCTCGAGGTGGGGAGCATGCCGGCCGCCCCCATCTTCTCCCACGCCGGTCCCACATCGGCCGGGCGACGAGACGACGTCGCGTCGCGCGCCACCTGCACCTGGTAGCCGAGCGCGAGCAGGTCATGCACCGTCTGGTTGACGCACGCGTGCGTCTCGATGCCGGCGACCAGCACCTGCGTCCGGCCGCTCGCCGCGAGCCGCTCGGTGAAGGCGGTCGCGCCGCAGCAGCTCATGCTCATCTTCTCGATGATCTGGAGGCCGGCGGGAAAGCGCCCCGCCACCTCCGGTGCGGTGTGCCCGAGGCCGGGCGGGTACTGCTCCGTCACCAGGATGGGCACGCGGAGGATCGCCACGCCCTCGACCAAGAGCCGGCACGCCACGGCCACGCGCTCCCACGCATGGAGCGCGTTCCGGTAGCCCTCCTGGAAGTCGATCAGGATGAGGAGGGAGCGCTCGCGGTCGAGCAGGGCCGGGTGTCGCATGGTGCCCTCCTAGCGCAACGTGTTCGGGCGCGGCAATCCGTCCTTTACACCTGGGGACCCACTCGCTAGATCGGCGGCGTGCGCCGCCGGCGGATCGCCCTCGCGCTCGCGATCGCCGCGGCCGTGCTGCTCGTCGCGGTCGTCGCGGGTCCCGGCCTCGTCGCTCGCAGGGTCGCCGCGCGCGCCTCCCGCTCGCTCGGCACCTCGGTGCACGTCGGCTGGCTGCGCTGGAACCCGCTCAGCACACGCTGGACGCTCGATCGCCTCCGCATCGCCGCGGACCGGGGGCCCGCCGCGCTCGTCGCCCGGCGCGTCAGCGCACGCATCCACCTCTGGGACGTGCTCCGGGGCAGCTACCGCGTGCGCGCCCTCGTGCTCGACGGCGCGCGCCTGCGGCTTCGGGCGACCGCGGCCGGGTGGCAGCTCCCACTGCCCGCGGGGCCGCCGGAGGCGGCGGGCGTGCCCGTGGCCGTGCCGAGCCTCCGGCTCGACTGGGG
>JBKPBB010000443.1:0-3925 GCA_046744245.1 Thermodesulfobacteriota bacterium | reverse complement strand
CTCACGCGGGACTCACCCCGGAAGAGCGGGCACGCGTCGGGATTAGCGACCGGCTGATTCGCGTGTCGATCGGCCTCGAGTCAGCCGACGACCTCTGCGCGGACTTCGATCAGGGCCCACCGCGCGTCACACGGACGACCGCGTTTCCGCGGTTGCCTGGCTTGCTGAGCCCCTCACGGACGCCATGCCGACGATCCGATGTAGGTGTGCTCGATGTTCGAGCTCTTCGAGGAGGAAGTGTGCCACGTCCGCGCGGCTGACAATGAGGCGTGCGCCGCGCGGCATTCGATCGTCCGAGACCCCGTAGCGTCTTGTGAGCGGACCGTTTGTCAGCCGCGGCGGTCGCACGATGGTCCAATCCAAGCCGCTCGCCATGACTACGCGCTCCATCTCGGCCGAGTCCTTCGCAACGTTCCGCAAGAGGGTGCGGCGCAGGATCGCGCTCAATATCCCTTCGTGCTCGAACAGCACGGCCACGCCGACGACCAACAGGCGGCGCACGCCCGCCGCCTGCATGGCAGTCACCGTGCTGCGCGCAGCGTCGCCGACGATGGTTGTGGGACCGGGCCCCGGAGGCCCGAGCGCCGACAGCACCGCATCGTGGTCGGGGAGAGCGGCGCGGAGCTCATCGACGCTGCGTGGATCGCCTTGAAGTACCGTCACACCTTCACGTGGGCTGCCGAGCTTCTGGGGCGAGCGTACGAACGCGGTCACACGGTGGCCTCGCTCGAGCGCCTGATCGATCAAGGCCCGGCCCGTACCGCCAGTCGCGCCCAGGATGAAGAGCCGCATCACTTGGCCCGGTCGCCGATCAGCATCTTCGGGGCTCGCAGCAAGGACTTGCCCCAGGCTTGATTTTCCGTGGTGTTCTGGCCCGGCGTTAGTCGGCGGTGGAGTCTCGCCGGAACGGCTGGTTCCCGTACCGGTCGACGTGCACGACCTCGCCGACCGGGCGGCGCGTGGTCGGCCCGTAGCGGCCGCGCGGCCAGCCGAGCGGCACGACGGCGCAGGGCGTGACGGTCCACGGGAGCCCGAGCGCGCGGCGCGCGAGGAACGTGCTCCACAGCGGCAGCGTGATGAGCGCCGCGCCGAGCCCGGCGGCGCGGGCGGCCAGCAGCAGGTTCTGCACCGAGGGGTAGATCGAGCCGTAGTAGCTGGTGGCTGCGATGGGCGGGAAGGGGAGGCGGGGCCCGCGCAGGCAGGCGACGATCACCACCGGGATGTCGGCGAAGTGATCGGCCTGCCACTGCACGGCCTCGATGATGCGCAGCATGCGGGGATCGTTGCGCGCCGTCCAGCGCCCCAGGGCGCCGTAGATGCGGAAGGCCCCGCGGTTGAGCGCGCCGAGCCGCTCCTTGACCGCGGGGTCCTTCACCACCACGAACTCCCAGTTCTGGGCGTTGCTGCCCGTCGGCGCCTTGAGCGCCAGCTCGATCACGCGCAGCACGAGCCCGTCGTCGACCGGGTCCGGCTTGAGCCGGCGGATCGCGCGCTGGGTGCGCATCGCCTGCTCGAGCGGCATCGAGAAGTCGGGCGCGGCGGTGGGGGGCGCGGGGCTCGTCTCGAGCATGCTGGACCTCCTCGGCGCGGATCAAAGCACGCCCCGCGCGCGGTGGAAACCCGCCCGCCGGCTCGTCTATAACCCGCCCCATGTCGCTCGACCTGCGCGCCAAGGTCGCCGTCGTCGGCGTCGGCTGCACGCCCTTCGGCGAGCTCTACGAGCAGAGCCCCGAGGACCTCCTCTGCGACGCGGTCGGCGAGGCGCTCGCGGATGCCGGCTGTGAACGTGACCGAATTCAAGCGGCGTGGGTGGGCACCGTCATGTCCACCTTCGGCGGCGACGCGCTCGCCGACGCGCTCAAGCTCTTCGGGCGCCCCATGACGCGGGTGCAGAACTACTGTGCCTCGGGCATGGACGCCTTCCGCAACGCCTGCCTCGCGGTCGCTGCCGGGCAGTACGACGTCGTGCTCGCCGTCGGCTTCGAGAAGATGCGTGACGGCGGCTTCGCGCGCCCCAACCGGAGCCACCCCGTGCTCGACTTCGGCGAGCGGGCGCCACACGTCTTCGCGCTCTCCGCGAACCGCTACTTCGCGCAGTACGGCGCCTCCAAGAAGACGCTCGCCGCGGTGGCGGTCAAGAACCACAAGAACGGCATGAAGAGCCCGAAGGCCCATTTGAAGATGGAGGTGAGCGAGGAGACGGTGCTGCGCGCGCCCATGATCTACAGCCCGCTCGGCCTCTTCGACTGTTGCCCGACGACCGACGGCGCCGCGGCGGTGGTCGTCTGCCGCGCGGACCTGGCGCGATCCTTCACGGGCATGCCGGTGTGGCCCCTCGGGATCGGGCTCGCGGCGGTCTCGGGCCAGCCCTACTACAAGCCGAGCTTCGGCTACGTCGGCTTCGAGGCCACGGTGCGCGCCGCCGAGCAGGCCTACACGCAGGCGAAGCTGACGCCGGCGCAGGTCGACTTTGCCGAGGTACACGACTGCTTCACCATCACCGAGATCCTGAACTACGAGGACCTGGGCTTTTGCGCGCGCGGCGAGGGGGGCAGGTTCGTCGAGGAGGGGCGCGCCGATCTCGGCGGCGAGAAGCCGGTGAATCCCTCGGGCGGGCTCAAGTCGTACGGGCACCCGGTGGGCGCGACCGGCGCGCGCATGATCTACGAGCTCGCGACGCAGCTCCGCGGCCAGGCCGGCGCGCGGCAGGTGACAGGCGCGAAGATCGGCCTCGCCCACAACCTGGGGGGCCCGGGCGCGATCTCGTGCGTGTCGATCCTGACCAACCAGGCGTGAGGCGCGCCGCCGCGGCGGTGGCGCTGCTGGCGCTCGCCTGCTGCGCGCGCGCCGCCGATCCCCCGGGCTCGCCGCGCGCCAACCAGGCGCTCGCCGTCTGCCTCGCGGCCGCCGCCTCACCCGAAGAGCGCCGGGCGAACCTCGCGCGCGGCCTCGCGCTCGCGGAGGAGGCGGTGGCGGCGGACGAGCGCGACGCCAAGGCGCACTTCGCCGTCTTCTGCAACCTCGGCAACGACGTGAAGCTCCGCGGCGTCGCGGTGACGAGCCTCTTCGCGGTGCGCCGCCTGCGGCGCGAGATCGACCGCACGCTCGAGCTGGCGCCGGACTACGCCGACGCGCTGGTCGGCAAGGGCGAGTTCCTCTGCGAGCTGCCGCGCCCCCTCGGGGGCGACGCCGCGGAGGGCGAGCGCCTGCTGCGGGCCGCGCTCCGCGTCGACCCGGGCTTCATCGAAGCGCACCTGGGTCTGGCACGCGCGCTTGCGGCGCGCGGCGAGCGGGACGAGGCGCGCGCCGAGGCGCGGCGTGCCGTGGTCGAGGCCGAGCGGGTGCACGACCCGGCCAAGGCGACCGAGGCGCGGGAGCTGCTCGCGAGCTTCTCCGAGTAGCGAGCCTCGCCGCCGACTCCCCGTCGGGATGCTACTTGCAGAAACGCGCCGGCAGCGTGCGTCGCACCTTGCAGCCCGCGTGCTTGTCGCAGACGGCCTCGTGGCAGTCGTCGGGAGGCACGCACGCTACCGGGAGCGTCCCGGTGCACGTCCCGGCCTGGCAGGTGTCGCTCTGCGTGCAGGCGTTGCCGTCGTCGCAGGCGGCGCCGTCGGGCTTCGCCGGGTTGGAGCACGTGCCGCTCGCGGGGTCGCAGGTGCCGGCGGCGTGGCACTGATCGGCCGCGGCGCAGACGACGGGGTTCGTGCCGGTGCACGTCCCGGCCTGACAGGTGTCGGTCCCGGTGCAGGCGCTGCCGTCGTTGCAGGCGGCGCCGTCGGGCTTCGCGGGGTTGGAGCACGTGCCGGTCGCGGGATCGCAGGTGCCGGCGGCGTGGCACTGGTCTGCCGCGGCGCAGACGACGGGATTCATGCCGGTGCACACGCCGGCCTGGCAGGTGTCGCTCCGCGTGCAGGCGTTGCCGTCG
>JBKPBB010000121.1:0-7225 GCA_046744245.1 Thermodesulfobacteriota bacterium | reverse complement strand
GAGGCCGGCCCGGCGGAGCGTGAGGAAACCGAGCTTCAGGAACGGCTCGCCCTGCGTGCGCTGCTTGGTGTTCGCGTAGTAGACGGCGCCCGGCCCGAGGTTACCGACCGGCGGCGCCAGGCTGGCGTCGTCGGGGAGGTTGCCGAGCCGGGTATCCTGCGCGACCAGCGTCAGCTGGACGTGCGGCAGCACGACCGAGAGGCCGGCGCGCAGCTGGCTCGCGATGAAGCTGTAGCGATGAGCGTCCGGGGCGGCGGTTCGCGGGCGTGGACGGAACCAGTCGACGAACTCGCCCCGCAGACGCTCGCTGGCGATGAGCGTGACCCGATCCCGCCAGTCGCCGCCGTCGTCGCCGCGCACGACCGGCGCGGCGAGAAGGCAGAGCACCAGCACCGCGCCGATGGTCCGAGGCATCGCCCCCGCGCCGGGACATATCCACGCTGACCGGCCGACTCCAGGCCCCCCGTCATCCACGGTCCCGACTTGCGCGTAGAGAGGCAAAACCAAGCCGTCCGGGGTTGGCACGCGGCCACGCGGGCGGAAAAGGAGGCTTCGAATGACCCGCGCACTCAACACCTTTGGTCTCGTGACGGTACTTGCCGGGGTGCTGCTTCTCGCTCCCCCCGCCTCGGCGGCCTTCGTATCGCTCCCGGCGAACGGCGCCCAGGTGAACGACGACCCGCCGAACTCGATCGATCCGAACCAGGACGCCGGCCTCGTCGACGTGGCCGGTGGCACGGTCGTCGCGGGCAAAGTCCAGGTCCCGTGGGCGACCTTCGAGCAGCGGCTCGGCAGCTCGCAGCAGATCTTCGTCCGTGCGTTCAAGAACGGCGCCTGGGTCACGCAGGGCTCCCCGGCGTCGCTCAACATCGACCCCACGGTGGAGGCCGAGGCGCCGTCGATCGACTTCGCCGGGGCCGGCCGCGCCACCCCCTGGGTCGCCTGGTACGAGCCCAACGCGAACTTCGGCGACCCGACGAACATCTTCGCCAGCCGCTTCAACGCCGGCGCAAACCGGTGGCTTCCCTCCGGCCAGGACCGTGCGGCCGGCGCGCTGGTGCCGTCGCTCAACATCCACACCGACCGGACGGCGGAGAACCCGTCGGTCGCCGGAGGTGCCACGATCGCGGGGAACGACCCCGTGCCGTGGATCGTGTGGGAGGAGAACGACGGATCCGCCGCCGACGCGGACGAATCGCGGCAGATCTTCGTGTCGAAGGGCGTGAAGCAGCCGGGGGCCGGAACACCGTGCACCGGCTTCA
This sequence comes from Thermodesulfobacteriota bacterium, assembly GCA_046744245.1. Lineage (GTDB taxonomy): Bacteria > Desulfobacterota > Binatia > DP-6 > DP-6 > DP-6. Next base: position 5,963 of record JBKPBB010000121.1, on the reverse strand, counting down.
GGCCGTCGGCCGCGAACAACGTGAACGGTTTCTGCTGGCAGCAGGTCGGGCTCGACCGTCTCCCCTCGGGCCAGTCGGCGCCGCCCGACGACACGATCGACCCGACGCTGAACATCGACCCCACGCGCGCCGGCGTGGAGCCGGACATCGCCTTCACCGGCAGGAACGACACGGTCGTGTGGGTCGTCTGGTACGAGGAGGGCCCGACCAAGCTCGGGGGGCTCCGGAGCAACCAGATGGTCTTCGCCTCGAAGGCGGTCGCGAACGCGACGGCCGACGGCGGCTTCCAGTGGGTGGCGGTCGGCAACGGGACCGCGGGGCAGTCGAACGTGCTCGACGTCTCCGGCGCGACGAATCACTTCGGCCCGTGCGCCGAGTCCCAGGCGGCCGAGGACGCGTGCTCGCTGAACAAGGTCGCGGCTAGGGATGCCGAGAATCCTCGCGTCGCGGCGGGCACGCTGACGCCGGGCCAGCCGACCGTCCCGTGGGTGGTGTGGGAGGAGGAGCTCGGCGGCGGCCGGCACGTGATCTACGTCTCCCGGCTCGTCGGCGGCGACCACTTCGAGCTGTTCAACGGCGGCCTGCCCGTGTCGAACGCGAACAACGACGCGAGCCGGCCCGACATCACGTTTGCCGGCAACGTGCCCTACATCTCGTGGCAGGAGCAGGTCGGGACGAGCCTCCTCACCTTCGTCGGCCACTTCGAGGGCGGGGCCGCGGCGCCGATCTTCCAGCTCGACACGCCCGATGGGATCGCCGCGTCCGCGTTGACCGACGTGGACAACGCGCAGCGCGCGCCGATCTCCTCCACCTGCACGGCGAACCCGACCAATGCAGACGGCTCCGCCTGCCAGGGGGGCGCGGTCGGGACGCCGTTCTTCCTCTTCACGGCCGGCGCGCCCCGCGCGAAGAAGCTCTTCGCCGAGGCGTTCGCGCCTAGCGACGTCGAGACGCTCGCCGCAAGCGATCTCACCTCGTCGAGCGCGATCCTCAACGGCTCGGCCAACCCCGGCGGTGCCAGCGTCCGCGTTCACTTCGACTTCGGCGCCACCACCGCCTATGGCGCGACCACCGCGTCGGAGACGCTCGGCGTGGCCGTCGTGCCGACGCCGTTCGACGCCCAGGTGACCGGCGCCGCCGGCTCCACGCTGCACTACCGGGCCGTCGCGGCCTCCGACTTCACGACGATCACCGGTCCCGACGCGACGGTCAGCATCGTGAACGAACCGCCGGTCGTGTCTGTCGGTCCGATCGACGCGGTGCTGCGCCTCGGTGACCTCGGTCCTGGCCGCACGCTCACGCTCGCGCTCGACGTCGACGAGCCGGCGACGGTCACGATCCAGCTGCTCGGCAAGAACCACAAGGTAGTCCGCGAGACGACCGTGAGCCAGGCCACCGCCGGCGCCTTCGCCGCGAGTCTCTCCCTCAAGCACGTGCACCCCGGCAAGTTCACGCTGCACATCTTCGCGACCGACGCCGACGGCGCCACGAGCATCCCCGTCGACCTCCCCATCCGCATCCGCCGCTGACCGGACTCGATCGAGGCTCCCGCCCCCCGCTCGGCGGAGGCGCCACCCGGCGCCTCCGCCGAGCCGCGTCCAGCGGCCAACGAGCTCCGGCGCCGGTCGCGCGGACCCTGGCCTACCGCAGTGTCCGCCTTCGCCGGGCGCACGCGCCCGATCCCCGGTCGACCGCGCGCCCGATCCCATCATGATTCGGACGGGCTACCTTTCCGGCGGCCCGCATCCTCCCGAAATATGGCGATTGAATGCTTGCGCCGAACCTAGCAGACGGGAATCTCGCAGATACGAAACGGCCGATCCCCTCGTCGGGGCGCTTGATCCCCCTCGTTTCCGGCCCCCGTGACGCTGTCGAAACGCACCTTGTGAGCCCGAGAGCGCACCGATGGAGTGTTCTCGGGGCGGGAGGGCGCCGATGGTGAGAAGATTGCGCTCGTCGCTGGCCATCCTCTTGGCCGGCCTCTTCATGCCACCGGTAGCCGCCTACGCCGCCTGGCCCGAGACGCCGCCCAACGACCCCCAATTCGCGCCCTGCGAGAACGCGGCCACCTTCACCTCGGCCTGCTACTCCGACGCGGGCGCTGACCAGTGGGACATGTTCGGCCCGCTCTCCGATACGCAGTATCCGTGCCCCTTCCCGATCGTGCATCACCCCGACGGCGGGCTTCCCTGCTGGGCAGTGGCCGCCTTCGACCCCGACCACATGTCCGGGGTCGACTTCACGGGCGCCTGGGCCCAGGGCAACGTCGGACGCGACGACATCCTCATCGCCTACATGGAAGGGGGCGTGAACTACAGCTCCGACTCGATCAAGGACGCCCTCGACAACGAATGGCTGAACAAGGGGGAGCTACCCTGCCCGGAGCGCGCCGACGGGACCAGCCTCGCCTGGCCCACCTGCTACGACCTCGACCGCAACGGCCGCTTCGACATCCGGGACTACGTGCACGACCCGCGCGTCAACCCATCCTGCCCCGCGGGCGTGGCATCCGACACGCCGGTTGCCCAAGGGGGCGGGCTGGCCATCGACGTGGAGGGCACCAGCCGCAACTGCGTCAGCAGCGGCCAGCATCAATACCTGAACGCCGTCCACGTCCAGGGAACGCGGACGCCCTACCTGTCCCCCGAAGACCTCATCGCTGTCTTCGGCCACTGCCGGATGCAAAACGGCCGGATCGGGCAGTGTCCTCCCGGCGGCCGTTTCGACAACGACGGCAACGGTTATCCCAACGACATCAACGGCTGGAACGCCGACCGCAACAACAACGACCCGCAGACCGAGGACATGGCCTACAACCACGCCCCCGGGCTGCACTCACTCCTGGTCGGCGTCCCCGACAACGGCTACGCCGGCGTCGGCCTCTGCCCCCGCTGCCGGGTGGTGCCGGTCAAGACCGGCGCGGAGGCGCTCGGCCGCTCCGACAAGTGGGCCGAAGGGCTCCTCTACGCCGCCGACATCGGCGTGACCGCGGTCAGCTCCGTGGTCGTCAACTACACCTACAGCCGGTTCATTCAGGACGCCATCGACTACGCCTACGGCCACGGCGTCGTGATGTCGCTCGACTCCAACGACTTCGACTCCATGGACCACACCGACGGGATGCTCTGGGACCACGCTCTGCCCGGCAACTCGGCGGCCATGGACCTGACCGGGAGCACCACCAGCTGGTTCCGTTCGCGCAGCAACGTCACGAGCTACGGCACCCACAACGTCTTCTCGGGGGGCGAGTACACGACCTCGGGCGCCACACCCTTCCAGGCGGGGATCCTGGCCATGGTGCAGTCGGCCGGGCTCAACCTGCGCGACAGCGGCAGGCTCCCGGGCTTCGATCGGCTCACGCCCAACGAGATCAAGCAGGTGCTGATGGACACCGCCCAGCCGATCATCCCGAACGCCCTGCCGCCGCAGCCCTTGGGCCCCGGGGCGCCACCCGGGACGAAGCAGCCGCAGTGGCCGGGCAACCCCAACAGCGCCACCGACGCCACCCACACCAACTGGTCCACGCAGTACGGCTACGGGCGGCCGGACGTGGGCGCCGCGACGGCGATGGTCATGGCCGGAAAAATCCCGCCGACCGCGGACATCACCGCTCCGCAGTGGTACGCCTACATCGACCCCACGGTGACGCGGAAGCTGGAGGTGGATGGCAGCTTCGCGCGCTCGCGGTTCAACTCCGGCGGCTCGGTCAGCTACGTGCTCGAGTGGGCGCTCGGCGCCGACCCTGCCGACGGCGACTTCCACGCCGTGGCCAGCGCGACCGCGGGCACCGGCATCTCGGGGAAGCTGGGAATCATCGACCTGAGCCAGGTTCCGCCGAGCTTCTACACCCATGCGCCCCTCACCACCCTGCAGCCCGACGGGGCGGAGCAGTACACGATGACCATCCGGCTCCGCGTGAACGACGCCAACGGCCTCAAGGCCGAGGACCGCCGCAGCGTCGGCCTGCGCCACGACCCCGATCTGCTGCCGGGCTACCCGAAGAGCGTCAACAGGGCGGACGGCGACGCCGCCCCGACCTATGCCGACCTCGAGGGCAAGCACGAGCTCGACCTCATCGTCCCCAACGGCAACGGCGACGTGAACGCCTGGCGGCCGGACGGCACCGAGGTGCCCGGCTTCCCCGTCCACACCGCGATGCTCAAGCAGCTCGACCCGCTCAACCCCGAGAACTACCGCGCACCAGCCTATCGGAATGCGAGCCTGGCGAACGTGCGCGACCCGCTCTCGGGTGGCGCCGCGGTGGGTGACCTCTTCCACAACGGCGAGCTGGAGATCGTGGCCACCACCACCAACGGCCAGGTCTACGTCTGGGACAGCCACGGGCACTTGCTGCCCGGCTTCCCGGTGGGCCAGGACCCCGCCAACTGGCAACCCTTCACGGCGGTGCCGACGCCGCGCGCCGCCACCGGCCACAGCCGGAACCCGGACCGGGGCAACTGGTCACCACCCGTGCTGGCCGACCTCGAGGGTACCGGCCAGCTCGACATCGTGATGACGGCCTTCGACGGCTTCGTCTACGCGTTCCGTCCGGACGGAACCGCGGTGCCTGGCTGGCCCGTCGAGATCGAGCTACCGGCCTCCTACTTCACCGATCACGGAGGCACCGTCGACCCGGGGAGCTACATCAGGGATCCCAAGCTGATGTACCCGGTGACGGTCGCCGATGTCCTCGGGCTCGGGCATCCGCAGGTGTTCGTGCCCTCCTACGAGTCGAATGGTCAGGGCAGCAGCACCGAGGATCTGGCCACGGCGCTCCTCGGCTTCAACCCGAGCAACGACGCCGCCGCGACCTGGCTCTACGGCCTCTACGCCGACGGCAACGACCACGCCGGCGGTCCGTACATCCACCCGCCGGATGGGACCTGGCCGGTCACCGTGCAGAGCGCGTCCTTCACCTATGACCAGTCGATCGACTTCGTCGGCGAGTCGACCAGCCCGCCGGTCATCGCCGACTTCGGCAGCGGACCGCGCATCATCACCGGGCCGATCACGGGCGGCGTCTACTCGATCAACCCCGACGGCAGCATCGACCGGCGGTTCGACTTCTCCTGCCCCAGCGCCGAGTGCTCGTCTCTTCCCCCCTACCGCACCGGCGACACCCACACGCTCGTCCTCACCGGTACCGGCGGCCTCGGTGACCTCTACGGCACCGGCACGCCCGTCTTCATCATGAACAACACCGGGGTGGAGTCGATCACGGCTTCGCTGGACGTCCCGGGCGTCGCCAACCTGCCCCAGGTCTACGAGAAGGCCTGGGACCCGCGCGACGGCCAGGTCCTTCCGGGCTGGCCCAAGCGCGTCGACGGCTTCCCCTTCTATTCCTCGCCGATCACGGCGGACGTGGCAGGGCTCGGCCTGGGCCGCTCGGCCATCGAAGGCAACGACACCTACTTCATCCACGCCTTCCAGGCCAGCGGCCTCGAGGCGCCCGGGTTCCCCAAGTACACCGGGCAGTGGCAGGCCTTCGCGGGCGTGGTCGCCGACCCATTGATGAACGGCCAGCTCGCCTACGCCACCCCGACGCGCGAAGGATTCGTCTTCACGTGGAAGGTGGCCGGGGACACGGCGCTGAACGACAGCTGGTGGCACTACCGCCACGACGAGCACAACACGGGCACCTACGGTGTCGATACCCGACGTCCGGCCTCCATCCTGGACCTGCGCGTCGTGAGAGGTCCGCAACCGCAGCTGGTCTGGACGGCGCCGGGCGACGACTACATGGTCGGCGCGGCCGACCGCTACGACGTGCGGTGGTCGAACCAGCCGATCACCTCTTCGAGCTTCTGGTCGGCGACCCCGCTGGCAGGAGCGCCCGCTCCCCAGCCGGCGGGCTCGCAGCAGAGCATGGCGGTCGGCGGAGTCTCCGGCTCGGCCGTCTACTTCGCCATTCGCACCGTCGACGCGGCGGGCAACCTCTCGGCCCTGAGCAACGTCGCCTGGTA
>JBKPBB010000033.1:0-5554 GCA_046744245.1 Thermodesulfobacteriota bacterium | reverse complement strand
TCGCGCGCGTCTCGCCCGGGATCGCCTTGTAGGTGAGGAAGTAGTGCCGCAGCCGATCGATCACCGCGCGCGGCAGGTGGGCGATGGCGGTCAACTCGCCGAAGGTCGGGTCGCCGAGCAGGACCGCGATGATCTTGTCGTCCGCTTCGCCGGCCTCCACCATGCGCAGGCCGCCGATCGGGCGCGCCTGGAGCAGGATCTCGCCGCGCGAGACGTGGCGGTCGGTGAGCACGCAGATGTCGAGCGGATCGCCGTCGCCGCGCGTGACCGGTGGGCCTCCCGGGACGACGTGCGCCGCAACCGCCTCGCCGCAGAAGGTCTGCGGCACGAAGCCGTAGAGCGTGGGGCAGACGGTCGAGAAGCGCTGCGGCCGGTCGATCTTCAGATAGCCCGAGTGCTTGTCGATCTCGTACTTGACGCCGTCGGTGGGCACGATCTCGATGTAGGCCGTCACGATCTCCGGGCAGCGCGGGCCGGGCTCGATGCCGTGCCAGGGATGCGGGCGGAAAGCGAGCGGTTTCATGGCGCCACCTCGAGCTTGAACGCCCGCACGGCGTTCGCGCGCAGGAACTTCCGGCGCACCGCGGCACCCAACGCGCAGTGCTCGTCGAGCTCACCCAGCGGCCGCGCGATCGGGAGCAGCGGCCAGTCCGACGCGAACAGGCACTTGTCCTGGCCGAAGGTCCGCATGAAGTGGACGAAGCTCGGCGGGAAGTGCCTCGGGACGTGCGCCGAGGTGTCGATCCAGACGTTCCGGTGCTTCCAGGCGACGGCGATCGCCTCCTCGGTCCACGGCCAGCCGATGTGGCCGCCCACGATGCGCAGCTCGGGGAAGTCGAGGGCGACCTGGTCCAGGTAGAGGGGACGCCCGACCTCGGAGGGGAACGTGTCGGGGCCGGTGTGGCCGATCTGCGTCGTGAACGTGATGTCCAGCTCCACGCACTTGGCGTAGATCGGGTAGTACATCGGGTCGGTCGGCGGCTTCCCCCACACGAAGGGCTCGATCTTCACCGCCTTGAAGCCGTGGTCGCGCACGCAGGACTCGAGGGTGCGCAGGCAGGCCATGACGTCGCGCGGGTCGGGGCTCACCATGCCGAAGAAGCGGCCCGGCCAGCGCGCGCAGGTCTCGGCCACCCACCCGGCATCGGTGCCGCAGAGCCCGGCGAGCTCGATGCCGGCGGCGTCCATCTCGGCGACCAGCGCCTCGGGCTTGGTCCCCTCGCGCAGGGCCGCGAGCTGGCCGTAGCGGCCGAAGATGCTGGCACCCTCCGCGCGGCCCGCCGGCCGGAGCAGGTTCACCCACGCGTCGACGATCCACGGCGCCTCGCCCACGCCTTGCGCATACCACGGCCCCCCGTGGTATCGGAACGCGGATGGCGAGCCGTCCGGCCACGCGCCTGCCGAGCCCGCCGCGCGCCGCGCGCCGGCGCCGCCGGCTCGATCCGATCACCGCCGAGATCATCCGCGGCGCCATGGAGACGATCGCCTACGAGATGGCGACGCACGTGAGCCTGACGGCCACCACGCCGATCCTGAACCAGTCGAACGAGCGCAACGCGACCATCCTGGACGCCTCGGGCGCCCTCGCGGCGCTCAGCGTCGGCATCCCGCAGTTCATGCTCTCCTCCACCCTCCCCGTCCGCTTCGCGCTCGAGTTCTTCGGGCCGGGCGGGCTCCACGACGGCGACGTGCTGGTCGCCAACGACCCCTACCACGGCGGCGGCCACCTGCCCGACTACAACGTCTTCGCGCCCGTCTTTCACGCGGGCGAGCTGGTGCTGATCGCCTCCATCCAGTGCCACCACGCCGACACCGGCGGCGGCATGCCGGGCGGGTACAACGCCGACGCGCCCGACATCTGGGCGGAGGGAGTGCGTTTCCCGGCCCTCAAACTCTACGAGCGCGGGGGCGAGCGGCGCGACCTCACCTACTTCATGCGCGTCAACAACCGCACGCCGACCTTCGTGGGCGATCTGCGCGCGCAGGTGGGCGCGGCGCAGCTCGGCGTCAGGCGGTTGCAGGAGGTGCTCGCGCGCCACGGCACCGCGACGGTCCGGCGCGCGGTCGAGGAGATGATCGCGCTCGCGGCGCGCCGCTTCCGCGAGGAGGTCCGCCGCTGGCCCGACGGCGTGTACGAATCGGACGTCTACGTCGACCACGACCCGAAGGGGAACCCCGACATCCACCTCCACTGCACGGTGACGGTGAAGGGGGACCGCCTGAAGATCGACTTCACGGGCTCCGACGCGCGCCCCGAGATCCAGGCCTACTCGTCGTTCGGCAACACGCGCGGCTACGTGGTGGCGCAGCTCGCCTCCATGATGGACCCGACGATTCCCAAGAACGAGGGCTTCTTCCGCTCGATCGAGCTGGTGGTGCCCGAGGGCTGCTGTCTGAACCCGCCGCCCGGCCGCTCGGTGGCGGCGGGGACGCATCACCCGGGCACCGAGGTCGGCGAGGCGATCGCCAAGGCGCTCGAGCCGGTCATCCCCGACCGCTGCTGCCCGCAGATCTACAAGATCGGCATGCCGACCGTGATCTTCGGCACCGACCCGCGCACCGGGCGGCTCTTCATCGACAACTCGGCCGACACGATCGCCGCGCACTGCAACGCGGTGCGCGGCCAGGACGGCTGGGGCTCGATGAACGTGAGCTTCGGGAACCTGATCCGCGCCACCGCCGAGATCAACGAGAGCATCTTCCCGCAGCGCCAGCTCGCGCGCGACTACGCGACCGACAGCGGCGGGGCGGGCGAGTTCCGCGGCGGGCCCGGGACGCTCTACCGAAAGCAGCTCACCGCGCCGGCCACCGTCTACACCTACGTCGTCGGCCGCAAGTACCCGATGCCCGGCATCGCGGGCGGCAAGCCGGGCGCGCCGAACCGGCTCGAGCTGAAAGTCGGCGGCGCGCGGGAGGAGGCGGGGAACACAACCCGCCTCGTGCCACACGAGGCGGGCGAGGCGATCGCCTACCACTACGGCGGTGGCGGGGGGTGGGGTGACCCGCTCGACCGCGATCCCGTGAAGGTCCTCGAGGACGTCCTCGACGAGTACGTCTCGCCGCGCAGCGCGCGAGACGACTACGGCGTCGTGCTGACCGGCTCGCTCGAGGGCCTCGACCTCGCGGTGGACCGGGAGGCCACGATGCGGCTGCGCGCCGAGATGCGGCGCCGGCGGAAGGAGGCTCCACCATGGCAGGACGCGCGAACGGCGCGGTGATCGACGCGGACGGCCACGTCCTCGAGCCGCGTGGCATGTGGCAGCGCTACCTCGACGCGAAGCTGGCCGAGCTGATCCTCGTCCCCGACCCGGCCAGCGGCGCCCGCGTCCTCCCCGCCGAGCACAGCCCGCAGGCGACGCGCCCGCATCCCATCTCGGGGACGGTGGGTCGCCTCCTCGGGCTCGCGGGCTCGGTCGGCCGGCGGGCCGACGACGTGCTCACCGGGAAGATCGGCTACGACGATGCACCGGCCGGCGCCTTCGACGGCGCCGCGCGGCTGAAGGACATGGACACGGACGGCATCGACGTCGCCGTCCTCTACCCGACCATCGGCCTCTCGATCGGCAACGCGCCGCCCGGGATCGCCCAGGGCCTCTGCCGCGCCTACAACGACTGGCTCCGCGACTACTGCGCCGCGGCCCCCGAGCGCCTGGTCGGCGTCGGCGCGGTCCCCATGATCGACGTCGAGGCCGCCGTCGCCGAGGCGCGCCGCTGCGTGCGCGAGCTCGGTTTTCGCGGCGTCTTCATCCGCCCGAACCCCTATGGCGGCCACCCCTTCCACGACCGCTGGTACGACCCGTTCTGGAAGGCGGCGGCCGCGCTCGGCGTGCCCGTCGGCTTCCATCCGCTCGCCATGTGGGACATGCCGGGGGCGACGCTCGGCTTCGACTTCCCCGACATCAGCTACGCCGCCGCGGCGGGCTTTCCCATCGACTCGATGGTGACCCTCACGCACCTCGTCTTCTCGGGCGTGCTCGAGCGCTTCCCCGACCTCCAGGTGATCGTGCTCGAGTCGAGCGGCGGCTGGATCCAGAGCTGGCTCGAGCGCCTCGACCACCACATGCGCCTCCTGCCGAGCCTGCGCGCGGGGGTGAAGCGCGGCGCGCTCGAGCAGTTCCACGACCAGGTGTGGGTGAGCTTCGATCCCGACGAGAAGACGCTCCCGGCGATGGTCCAGCTCCTGGGCGACGACCGCTTCGTGTGGGCGTCGGACTACCCGCACTTCGACGCCACCTTCCCCGGGGCGACGGCGGAGCTGCGCGAGGTCATCGCGCCGTTGCCGGCGGAGAGCCAGCGCCGCATCCTGGGCGAGAACGCGCGGCGGCTGTACGGGCTCTAGTGCAGCGCAGACCCCTGGTCGCCGCCGCTGACATCCTCCGGCGCCACCTCGCGGTTCTCGAAGCGGGTGTACTCCTTCAGGAAGGTCAGCTCGATCTTGCCGACAGGGCCGTTCCGCTGCTTGGCGATGTGGACCTCGGCCACGCCCTGCTTCTCGGTGTCCTCGGGGTTGTAGTACTCGTCGCGGTAGAGGAAGCAGATGACGTCCGCGTCCTGCTCGATCGCGCCGGAGTTGTGGCTCACGATGCCGTCCGCGAGCCAGCAGGCCGGTCCGGGCACCGTCAGATCGAACACATCCGCCTCTCCCGCCGGTTCAATGGCGATGACTCGATCCCAGAACACCTCGTTCTCCGACTCGGCAAGCAACCCGGGGTCTTCGAGGATTCGCGCATACTGGGCGAGCAGGCCGCGCGAGGGGGCAAACCGGAAGTGCGCGGTCCCACCGTAGGCGGTGCCCCGGAGGCTGGCCATGGGGCGCTGCGAGAGACCCCGCTGCTGCATCGCCTGCTTCACCAACCGGAAGCGCTCGCGCGGCAGCGTGTCGACGTTGGTATTTGCGCGCGCTCGGGTGAGGAGACGGGCGAGTCGCTCCGCCGGCACCCGCCGGGGTCCGAAGCTTCCGACGTGCTCCAGGAAGCGGCGCTGCTGATCGCTGCCGGACACGGAGACGGCGTAGCCCGTGCTCGTGTCCTGCGACACCCTGTACGTGCGCGCGGTGATGCCGAAGCGCAGCAGAAGCGCCGCGACGTCTGCCGCCAACCCCGCGCTGGTCGTCCCATAGTAGACGCGCGGCGCGTGATCGCCACCCTCCGGCGGCACCCAGATACAACCGTCCGTCGCCCAGAGGTGCTGAAGCAGGAGGCCCACCTGTCTGTTCGAAAGCCGAAAGGCCTCGACGGGAATGCGTTTCTCGCCGCTGCGTTGCCCGAAGATGCCGAGCGAGCGAAGCCAGGCATTCACGCCCGCGGGCCGCCAGCGATTGCCGTTCCCGCTGAGCAGGAGCTGGTGCCACGCCCCGCGGCCGGCGTAGCGCCGTACGATGTTCTCGAAGCACTCGCGCGCCGCGTCCGCGACCGCAGCGCTGTTCTCCTCCGAGCTGGTCGTGTAGCGCAGCGGCTGGTGTTTGAGATAGCTACCATCGCCGATCAGATGGCCCAGCAGAACGACGTGGCCATCGGGCCAGACGACGGGGTCCAGCGGCTCGGGCACGGAGCGC
>JBKPBB010000340.1:0-6921 GCA_046744245.1 Thermodesulfobacteriota bacterium | reverse complement strand
ATCGGGTCTGTGGTCGCACCTATCACCATCATCCGGCCGTTCTCGCCGAGGCCGTCGATCAGCGACGACATGGCCTTCGAGCTCGGCGCGGTGGCCAGGATCACGCGCGCGCCGCCGAGTTTCTGCAATTCGGCCGCCGCGTTGGTCGCTGCGCTGTCGATATACACGCTCGCGCCGAGCTTCGTCGCGAGCGCGGCATTTCCCGGGCCGCGTCCGATGGCGGCTACCCGGTAGCCGAACTTCTGCGCGAACTGGATCCCGAGATGGCCGAGCCCGCCGATGCCCTGGACGGCCACCAGGTCGCTCGGCAGCGCCCCGCCGTGGCGAAGCGCGTTGAACGTGGTGATCCCAGCGCAGAGGAGCGGCGCCGCCTCCGCGGCGTCGAGCGACTCCGGCACCGCCGCGACCGCGTCCACCGGCGCCACCATGTATTCCTGATAGCCGCCGTCATAGCTGATCCCGGCAATTTTCACGTTCACGCAGTTGGTAAAATCGCCCCGGCGGCACGGCAGGCACGTGCCGTCCTGCCCGCCGTGCCAGCCGACGCCCACGCGCTGGCCCTTCTTCCATTGCGTCACGCCGGCGCCGACGTCGTCGATGACGCCTGCTACCTCGTGGCCCGGCACGCGCGGATAGGCGATGCCGGGCAGGCCGCCCTCCTTGGTGAGCACATCGCTGTGGCACACGCCGCACGCCTCGACGCGAATTCGCACCTGGCCCGCGCCGGGCTGTGGAATCTCCCGCTCCACGATCTCGAAGTCCGCGCCCGCCTTCGGCACCTGCACGGCTTTCATCTTCGCCATCGGCTCTCTCCTTCGTCGTTCTAGTAGTGGCTCCGGCATGCCATTCCCACGCATTTGGGATGCGTGGGGGACGCGAAGGGTTCGCGCCGCCCCGAAACTCGCCCTCTTCCCAAAATGCGGCCGAGCACGCGCCGGGACCGTCGTGCGGGGTCGCCCACAAGCGGCCGGCGTGTGCCTCGATAATCGTGAATCGTGCGGCTGATCGACAGCCCTATGCCCATGCCTCCGGGCTTGGTGGTGAAAAAGGCGTTGAAGAGACGAGCCAGATTCTCCGGGTCGAGCCCGATGCCCGCGTCTCGCAGCGTCACGCCCACTTCGTCCGATGCGTGCCGATACGACCGGATCTGTAACTCCCGCACCCGGTCCGTGACGGCCTGCATGGCTTCGATGCCGTTGAGCAGTAGATTTCAGAATCACCTGCTGCAACTGGATGCTATCCCCTAGCACCCGCGGCAGCCCGGCAGAGAGCTCCGTCCGGAGCGCCACCCGATGCGTGCGCACCTCACTGTCCACCAGGGCGATCACCTAGTGAATGATGTCGTTGATGTCCAGCCAGGCGGTCTGCGGATCGGTCTTCTTCGAGAGCGCGCGCCGCCGACGGGAGCCGGACTCGCGTGTTGGAATGACTGATCACGCCGAGGATGCCGATGAACGACGCGTACCAAAAGATCACCCGGGCGGGGGCGCCGAGGACGAGGAGCGGCGCGTAGACGAGCACGAGCGTGCGAGGAGGTCGGTCGCGTGGAGCCGGGCAGCCTTGAGCGCATGCAGCTGCGCGATCCCGTGATGGAGGGCGTGAATCCGCCACAGGCCGGGGACCGTGTGCAGGAGGCGATGCTTCCAGTAGTCGAGACCATCGCCGATGAAGACGGCGAGGCTGATCTGTGCGAGCTGAGACCAGTGGCTCGGCCACGGTGATCCTCCGAGCAGGGCGCTCAGTCCGCCGGCGGCGCTCGCGGCCAGCGTCAGGAAGACCAGCTCGCCGACGCGCTCACCGAGCAGGTTCGCGACCAGCGCGTGCCCCAGGTCGTTGATGCTCTGGCGGTCGGCGAGAGCGTTCCAGTCCGGACGCCGCGGAATCCACTGCTCGGCGACCAGCACGCAGGCGAGCATGCCCGGCCACGGCGAAGAAGACAGCCGGCAGCGGGTACCCGCTTTCGAGGCCCAAGTACGTCGCGCCTGTCCCCGCCGTGATCACGAACGGCCAGAGGACGTACGAAAGCACGCGCGGCCACCCCCGCTAAACGCGCGCGGGCTCCAGGCGCTCCACCACCACCGGCATTCCGCGCGAGGGCGCGAGGGTGACGGTGCGGCGCACGGTGCGGACCGTGTACCCGGGCGCGGCGCTCAGCTCGACGCGCGTCAGTATCTCCGCCAGCACGATCTTCATCTCGTAGGTGGCGAACGCCGCGCCGATGCAGCGGCGCACCCCGCCTCCGAAGGGGAAGAACGCGTACGGATTCGGGCGGGCGCCGATGAACCGCTCCGGGTCGAAGCGCGCCGGATTCGGCCACAGGTCGGGGCGGCGGTGGGTCAGGTAGATGCAGGGCGAGGCGACCACGCCGGCGGGCAGGTCGCACCCGCCGATGCGCATCGGCGCCTGGAGGCGGCGGCTCACCTGGGAGATCACGGGGCTCAGGCGCGCCGTCTCCTTGACGACCGCGTCGAGGTATTCGAGGCGGGCGACGTGCTCGGGCTCGATGCACCCGCCGTCCACCGCCGCACGCAGCTCGGCGCGCAGCTTCCCGAGCACGTCGGGCCGGCCGAGCAGGCGATGGAAGGCCCAGGCGAGCGAGGTGGCCGTCGTCTCGTGACCGGCCAGCAGCAGCGTGACCATCTCGTCGCGCAGCTCCTGGTCGCTCATCGGCTGGCCGTCCTCGTCGCGCGCCGCGACCAGCATCGAGAGGATGTCGTCGCGGCCGGCGACCCCCTCCGCCCGGCGGCGCGCGATCTCGGCGAACAGGAGGTCGTCGATCTCGCGCGCCAGGCGGACGAAGCGGCCTCCCGGCGAGAAGGGGCCCAGGTCGCGCTGCAGCCACGGCATGAGGAGGAGGATGCCGAGCGTCCCGGAGACGAAGGCCATGAGGCGCCGGAGACGCTCGCGCAGGCGGTCGAGCAACGCACCCTCGTCCAGCCCGAACACGGTGCGCAGGATCACGTCGAGCGTGATCGCCTGCATCCGTTCGTGGATCGGGAAGGGCCGGCCGACGGGCCAGGCGTCGATCGAGCGGTCGGCGATCTCGCGCATGACGCGCCCGTAGGCCTGCATGCGCTCGCCGTGGAACGGCGGCAGCATCAGGCGGCGCTGGCGGAGATGGCGCGGGCCGTCGAGCAGGAGGAGCGAGTGCTGTCCGAGCATGGGCTCGAGCAGGTCGTTCGCCTCGCCCGCGCGCAGCAGCTCGGGATCCCCGGTGAAGATCTCCCGGATCGCTTCCGGGTCGCTGAACATCACCAGCGGCGGCCGCGCAGGAACCCGGAGCGTGAACGGAGTCCCGTAGCGCCGCTCGCACTCCTCGAGAAACGCGATCGGGCGGAATCCGAAGTGCAGGAACTGGACGAGGGCCGGCGCGCGCGGGCCGGGAGGCAGGACGCCAGGCTCGGCGCGCTCGAGTCCGAGGTCAGCGGCCGCAGTCGCCATCGCGCTCCTCCTGCCAGATGCCGGCCGCGCGCCACAGGCGCACGGACCACGGGGTGACGATGCCGTTCTCGCGGCACAGATCACGGAGCTTCGCGAGCGCCGCGAGCGTGTCCTCCCGGTGGCGCGGGTTTCTGGTGTACGCCTCGGCGATGACCTCATCCGGGATGCCGTAGGTGCGAACGATCTGCCGCGACGGGCGCATCATGAGCTGCGCCATCGGGCCCAGCACGATGGGCGCCTGCAACGCGAGGCGCACCCGCGCGGCCGCTCCCAGGCGCGGCACCTCGGCCCGGAGATAGTGGCGCGCGAAGCAGAGGTGGCGCGCCTCCTCGGTCACGTGGATCTGCATGATGCGGCGGAGGAGCGGGTGGATGGGGCGCGTGCTGCGGAGCAAGGTCCGCTGGACGTGGTCGATCGGATCCTCGCCGCCCAGCACGAAGACGAAGAAGAGGGCCGGGAAGCGGCGGGCGGCGACCACCACCCGCCGCGCCCCGAGCCGGTCCCAGAAGCCGAGCCCCGGCACGTCGAAGCCCGTCCGGTTCAGGAACTCCTGGAACATGAGCGAGTGCTGCCCCTCCTCGATCACCTCGTGGTAGACGTAGCGGAACTCCGGCGACCCGTTCGGCAGCGCGAACGCGAACTCGAGGAGGCCGCGCTGGAGCGCGTTCTCGAACTGCACGCCCGTCTTCATCTTGGTGGCGATCAGGTGGAGCCCGAGCCGCGCCCGTGTCGCCTGCGGCTGCGCGCGATACCAGGCCGTCGCGCCGAGGACGTCGTCGCCGTCGAGCTCCCAGCGCGGGTCCTCGGGGTCGATGCGGTACTCGTCGGCGTCCCAGTCGATGTCGGCGTAGGCGTCGAAGTGCTTCACCACCGACTGGTGGCTGAGCCGCCGGAGCAGATGCTGGTAGGTGGCGGCGATCTGCTCCTCTTCGGGCAGCGCGTAGCCCGGTCCGAGCGTGATGGTCGCTTCCATGAGGCCTCCTCTCGTGTCCGCCGCGACCTTCACGGACCGTGCCAGCGCGGGGCCGACGGGATTCCGTGGCCGCCGGCCGGGTTCGGGTACCGATCCGCAGATCCGGTGCTGCACGAGCCGCATGGCAGACACGGCGCCCGGCTGGTGCGCCCGCGCGACCGGCTGCTGTATAAGGCGTTGGGCGCCTCGATGCATATGCCATTAGGCAGCCGTGGCGAGGGGCCCAGCGGGAAGCCGCGCGCGGCGCCTGGCTCCCGGCGCGCGGTGTTTGGCACCGGACTTGCGGTCGACCCCAGGTCGTCGCCATGAGCGATCCGGCCACGTTCCGCCTCCTTGCCGCCGCCGTCTTCTTCGTCCCGGCGCTCCTCTGGGGGGTCTCGGCGCAGAGCATCTGGTGCTTCCTGCGCAAACGCAGGCCCGGCGCCTCCGTGTCCAAGCCGGTGGGACCGCAAAACCGTGTCTTCGTCGTGCTCTTCATCCTGGGCGGTCTGGTCGCCCTCCACTACGCCTTCTGGGTGCTGCTCGTGCTCGCACGGAGCCACGCCACGGCCGTCGTCCTGCTCGCCGCGAGCGACGCCGGCACCGCCGTGCTGCTCGCGGTGGGCCGTCACTTCGCGCGCACCTGGCCGGTGCGGGCCGATCCGCCGCGGACGGCCTGGCTCGGCGTCAACTACGGGCTGGCAGCCGTGGCCGCCGGCGCGTTCGCGCTCGGCGACCTGGGCGCGTACGCCCTCCCGGGGCCCGTCTCCCTCGTTCCCTTCACGGTCTACCTGCTCGCGATGGGGACGCTCACGGTGTGGGACATGCAGCGGCTCGCGCGCTGCGGCGCGTGGCAGCCGGGCCGGCTCGACGAGACCAACTTCGCCGACGTGATCGCGATCGGCCTCGGGTTCGCGGCCGTGGCGGCCGCGCACGCCGTCTCCACGCTCGGAGGAGCGACCGGACAACTGCTCGCGGGCGGCGGCGCCTCGCCCGCCGTGGTCGCCTTCGTGCTGCTGCACGCCGGCGCCGGCCTCGTGATCGCGGTTCCCTTCGTGGTCCGCGACCTCGCCGACACGTTGCGCGGGTTCGTGACCACCGCGGTCATGATCGCCGCCACCGCCGGGGTCGTCCTGGGGCCGCACGCGCTCGGCGTGCGGGTCGCGGACGCGGAGCTCCGCCGCCTGCTCGACCTGGGCGCCGTCCTCGGCGTGGTCCTCGTCCTGATGCCCGTGCAGGGCTGGCTGCGGGCCGCCATCGACCGCCTCGTCTTCCGGCGCAGCCGGCGTCGCTGGGCGGAGGCCCACGCTTTCCTGCACACGCTCTCGCCCGAGCTGGGCGTGGTCGAGTGCTGCCGGCGCGCGCTCGGGGAGCTGGCGCGGGCCCTGCAGCTCCGGGGCGCCGCCTTCATGCTCGCAGACGGCGAGGTCGTCACCCACGCGGCCCTCACGCCGACTGCGCTCGCGGCTGGCTGGTCGCGCTGGGCGGGCGCGCTCCCGCCGCACGCCATCGGGAGGAGCCGCTTCCGCGACCTGCCCCTGCCCTTCATCGAGGCGCTCATCGAGGCGGACGTGGTCGCGATCGTGCCGGTGGCGAGCCCGCGCCGGCTCTGGGGCCACGTGCTGGTCCGCACCGATCTCCTACGCGCCACCTTCAGCGACGAGGACGACCAGGCGGTCGATGCAGTCGCCGATCAGCTCGGCCTCGTGCTCGACGCGGCCGAGCTCCTCGCCCGCACGGTCGCGGTCGAGCGCTCGCTCGCCCACGCCGAGAAGCTGGCGGCAATCGGCGAGCTGGCGGCGCGCATCGCGCACGAGATCCGCAACCCGGTGACCGCCGCCCGGAGCCTCGCGCAGCAGCTCGCGCGCGAGCCCGCGTCGCCCTTCGCCGCCGAGCACCGCCTCATCCTGGGCGAGCTCGAGCGCGTCGAGCGGCAGGTCGCGGCGCTCCTCCGCTTCGCGCGCCGGGAGGACTTCCGCTTCGAGCCCGTCGATCTGGCCGAGCTCGCCCGGGCCACGCTCGAGGCGTTCCGCCCCCGCCTCGAGGCGAGCGGCGTGGCGCTCGAGCTCGAGCTGGCGGACGGCGTCACCGCGCGCGCCGACCGCGAGAAGCTCCGCCAGGTCCTGATCAACCTGCTCGAGAACGCGCTCGACGCCATGACCGCCGAAGCGGCCGGGCCGCGCACGCTCTCGGTCGCAGTCGCCAACGGGCACGGCGCCGCCGCGCTCGAGGTGCGCGACAGCGGCCCCGGCGTGCCGGCGGATGCGCTGCCTCATCTCTTCGAGCCGTTCTTCTCGACCAAGCCGAGCGGGACGGGCCTCGGCCTCGCGATCGCGCGCCGCACGATCGAGGCGCACGGCGGCCGGATCGCGCTCGGGGCGGGGAGGGGGCGGGGTCTCGTCGTGAGCATCGAGCTGCCGCTGGCCGAGGAGGGCGGTCGGTGACGGCCGCGGGGCTCCTCGTCGCGATCCTTTATCTCGTCCCGGCGCTGGTGTGGGCGATCATCGCGCGCCAGCTGTGGGCCTATC
>JBKPBB010000109.1:0-8386 GCA_046744245.1 Thermodesulfobacteriota bacterium | reverse complement strand
GCCTCGAATGACCTCGCCCGCCAGATCAGGGCGGGAGCGCCCGCCGACGTCTTCTTCTCGGCCGATCTCGCGCAGATGGAGGGCCTCGAGCGGGAGGGGCTCGTCCGTCGCGCGGACCGCCTCGACGTGCTCTCGAACCTGCTCTCGGCGATCGTCCCCGTGGGGTCGACGCTCGACATCCGCGGGCCGCGGGACCTCCTCGAGGTGAAGTATCTGGCGCTCGCAAGCCCGGAGGCCGTGCCGGCGGGCGTCTATGCGAAGAGGTACCTCGAGTCGATCGGCCTCTGGGACGACATCAAGGCGAAGGTGGTTCCCACCCTCGACGTGCGTGCAACCCTGGCTGCCGTCGAGGCCGGCCACGCAGATGCGGGAATCGTCTACCGAACCGACGCCGCGCTCTCGAAGCGAGTGCGGACCGCCTTCGACGTGCCGCGGGGCCAGGGGCCGCCGATCGTCTACCCCCTGGCCCCGATCGCCACCTCGAAGCGGGGGGAGGCGGCCGCGGCGGTGGTCCGCTATCTCGTGGGACCGGAGGCCCTCGCCGTCTACCAGCGGTTCGGCTTCCTGGTCATCCTGGGCAGGTGAGCATGCTCGCCGCGGGCGACGTCGAGATGGTCCTCTTCACCATCCAGATCGCGCTCCTCGGGACGGCGCTGAACCTCGTGCCGGGGACCGCGGCGGCGCTCTTTCTCGCGCGCTACCGGGGACCGGGCAAGGGGGCCATCGAGACCGTGCTCTCCCTGCCGCTCGTGCTGCCCCCGACGGCGGTCGGCATCCTCCTGCTCAGAGCACTCGCCCGCCGAGGGCTCCTCGGCACTCTGCTCGGCGATCTGGGCATCGAGATCGTCTTCACCTGGAAGGCCGTCTTGCTCGCCACCATGGTGATGTCGTTCCCGCTCCTCGTGCGCTCGGCGCGGACGGCCTTCGAGGAGGTCGATCCGCGCCTGGTCGGGATCGCCCGCACTCTCGGCTGCGGCCCCGCGCGCGCCTTCTTCCGCGTGACCCTGCCGCTCGCGTGGCGAGGCATCCTGGCGGGAAGCGTCCTTGCCTTCTCGCGTGCCCTCGGGGAGTTTGGGGCTACCATCATGGTCGCGGGCAACATCCCGGGAAGGACCCAGACGCTCCCCCTCGCCATCTTCCACTACGACCAGATCGGCCGCGACGACCGGGCGCTCGCACTCGTGGGCGTGACCGTGGTCCTCGCCTTCGTGGCGCTCTGGAGCGCCGAGCTCGTGTCCCGCCGCCGGTCGGGGAGAACGGCGGCGTGATCGCCTTTGCGGTCGAGCTGCGGCTCGCCCGCTTCGACCTCCGGGCCGAGGCGCGCCTCGAGGGCGGCGTCACGGCGATCATGGGACCGTCGGGCTCGGGGAAGACGTCGCTCCTCGAGGTGCTCGCCGGCCTCCGCCGACGGGCGCAGGGCCGCGTCGCGATCGACGGCGAGGTCGTGCTCGACACGGAGCGGGGCGTGCGGCTTCCGCCCGAGCGGCGGCGCGTCGGCTACGTGCCGCAGGACGCGGCGCTCCTGCCCCATCTGACGGCGTTCGGGAATGTCCGCTTCGGCGCGCGGGGCGACCGCGCGCGTGTCGACTCGGCCATCGAAACGCTCGAGCTTGCGCCGCTCCTCGAGCGCTACCCGCTGTCCCTCTCCGGGGGCGAGAAGCAACGGGTGGCCCTCGCGCGCGCGCTCGCGAGCGACCCCCGCCTCCTGCTCCTCGACGAGCCGCTCGCGGCGCTCGACGTGGCGCTCCGCGAGCGCATCCTCCCCTACCTGCTGCGTATCCGCGACGAGTGGAGGGTGCCCGCGCTGTACGTGACCCACAACGTGGGCGAGGCGCTGGCGCTCGCCGACCGCGTGCTTCTCCTGCGCGACGGGGCGGTGGAGGCCCTGGGTGCGCCCCTCGACCTCCTCGCCATGCCGGGGCTCGCCGAGGCGGCGGCGGCGGGGATCGAGAACCTCCTCCAGGGGCGCGTGTCGTCCCACGACGAGCCGGGCGGCGTAACGCGCGTGCTTCTCGACGGTGGCCCCGAGATTGCGATCCCGCTCGCGCGCGAGCGGCCCGTCGGTAAGCCCATCGTGCTCGCGGTCCGGGCCGAGGACGTGCTGGTGACGACGGGCGCCATCGCCGGGCTCTCGGCGCGCAACGTGCTTCCCGCCCGGGTGCTGAGCCTCGAACGTACAGGCCCGGACGTGACCCTCCGCTGCGCGACGGACGGCGGCACGCCCCCCTGGCTCGTCCGCCTCACCCCCGCTGCCGTCGCAGCCCTCGGCCTCCACCCCGGCGCCACGGTCTCGCTCGCCGTCAAGAGCCACTCGGTCCGCGTCGTGTGACGGCGCGGGTAGCCCGGGCGCTCAGGCGTCGTACCTGATTCGGCGGCGCGTCGCGTAGCCACGATCAAGCCGTAGGGGTCGGTCGCGAGCGCGTGGAAGCCGAGCGCGGCGGCCGGGTACTCACCGGCGTGTCCTCGCGTCCACCCCACTCGCTCCACGAGCCGTCGTAGACCGCCGTGTCCGGGCACCCGACGAGGTGCAGTGCGAGCGCCAGGACCGAGGCCGTCACGCCCGAGCCGCACGTGGTGACCACGGGTCGCGCGAGGTCGATGCCCGCGCGCTCGAGCGCGCGGCGCAACTGGTCGGTGGAGTGCAGTGTTTCGTCCGGACGGTACAGCGTGTCGTAGGGCAGGTTGCGGCTGCCGGGGATGTGGCCGCCGCGCAGTCCCGGCCGCGGCTCCGGCTCCCTGCCGAGGAAGCGCCCGCGCGAGCGCGCGTCGAGCACCTGCTCCCGGCGGCTGGCGAGGTTCGCGCGGATGGCAGCGAGGTCGCGGACCAGCTCCGCGCGCAAGCGCGGAGTGAACTGTCGCGGCGCCGGCGAGACCACGCCGGATTCAACGGGACGGCCCTCGGCGCGCCACTTCGGCAGCCCCCCGTCCAGCACGGCCACCGGCTCATGGCCGAAGACGCGGAACGTCCACCAGACGCGCGCGGCGCTCACCGCGGCATGGGTGTTGTAGACCACCACCCGGTCCCCGTCGCCGATGCCGAGTGCGCCCACGGCCCGGCCGAACTCTTCGGGGCGCGGCAGCATGTGGGGCAGCGACGTCCGCTTGTCGGCGATCTCGTCGATGTCGAAGAAGAGCGCACCGGGGATGTGGGCTTCGGCCCACTCCTTGCGGGCATCGCGCTCGAGGTGGGGCAGGTGCCAGGAGCCGTCCACGACGCGAAGGTCGGGCTCGCCGAGATGGGCCGCGAGCCAGTCCGTGGTGACGAGCGGGCCGACCATGGGCCGATTCTAACCCGCGCCGGTCACGCCCGGCGATTCCCCTGCGGGAGACGCCCGAGACGGACCATCGGCTGTGGGTTTCGGGGCCTTTCGCTTGGCTCCGGGAGAGGGGTATCACCAACGGGTGGCCCAATCGGCCCGAGGGGGAACGATGGGGAACGAGCTGACCCTGGAGGAGCTTGCCGAGCTGATTGCAGCTCCGGCGGATCAGCTGCGCAAGTGGCGCTCGCTCGGGCTCATCGGCCGCGAATCGGCCGAGACGTTCGGGCCCGAAGACGTACAGCGGATACGCTTGATCCAGTTGCTCCTGCGACGAGGGATCGGCCTCGAAGCGATCGCACGGGCCGAGCAGGAGCAGGGATTCCTCTCCCGCTACATCGACGTGATGTTCCCCGCAGGCGTTCGAGCGATCCATTCGCTGGCCGAGGTGACCCGGATGCTCGGCATGGACGCCGGTCCCGTGCGGCGGTTCTGGGAGGCATCGGGACTCGCCGGCCGAGGCGACCTGCTCGGCGAGGAGGACGTGCAGGCGCTGAAAGCCATCCGCGTGGTCATGGAAGCGGGCTTTCCCGAAGAGGCGTTGGTGCAGCTGGCGCACGTGTACGCCGACGCGCTCGGCCGGGTCGCGGAGGCGGAGGCGCGGCTGTTCCACTTCTACGTGCACGAGCGGCTGAAGGCGACGGGGATGTCCGAGCGTGAGCTGATGCAGGCTTCGGATGCCGCTCGAGACCAGATGGCGCCGCTGATCGAACCCCTGATCCTCTACTTCCATCGCAAGGGCCTGGAGCGGGCAGTCAGGGAGGACGCCGTGATGCACCTGCAGGAGGACGTCGGGCTGGCGAGCCCGGCCGAGCTGCCGGGGCAGCTCTGGGTGGCCATCCTCTTCGTCGACCTCGCCAGCTTCACGCCCATGACCGTCGCGATGGGGGATCAGATGGCGGCCGACGTGCTCGAGCGCTTCTCCCGGATCGTCCGGGAGGCGGTGACCCGCCGGGAAGGGCGTGTGGTCAAGCAGATCGGCGATGCCTTCATGCTGACCTTCCCGGAACCCCGCTCGGCGGTCGCGTGCGCCCTGGAAATCGAGCACCGCACGGCCGAGGAGCCGCAGTTCCCCGCGGTGCGGAGCGGCCTCCACTGGGGTCAGGTGCTCTACCGGGAGGGCGACTACCTGGGCGTGAGCGTCAACGTTGCGGCGCGCGTCGCCGCGGAGGCGCAGCGGCACCAGGTGCTGGTGACGGCGCCGGTCCGGAGAGACGCCGCCGGCCTCTCGGACGTCGAGTTCGTGCCCCTCGGGACGCGGCGCCTCCGGGGGCTCACGGACGAAGTCGAGCTGTTCCAGGTGGTGCGCCGCGGGAGAGAGGGTGCGACGCGACGGCAGGTCGACCCGGTATGCGGCATGGAGCTGGGCGTCGGAGAGGCGGCGGCACGGCTCTCGTTCAAGGGCCAGGAGCGGGTGTTCTGCTCCCAGGAATGCCTGCAGCGCTTCGTGGCTGAGCCGGTGCGGTATCGAGACACGACGGCGGACCTGCCCTGACCCTCCCGGACCCTGCACTTGTCCGGCTCATTGCCGGGGGCTAGGCTCGCGCTCGATGTTGCCGGGCCGCCTCCTCGATTGGGCGTGCTTCCTGGCGATCGTGCTGAGCGTGCACGCGGCCTACGTCGCTCCATCGCGCTTGGCGAAGGAGCTTCGCGCGGTGGCCTGCTGCGCGAAGGTGTGTCCACGGGGCGCCGGCCCGATCTTCCTGCTCACGCGATCCCTCCGCATCTAGCCTCCTCTTGCAGCGCGGCGACGGTGCGCCCCTCACCAAAGGGAGACGGTACGGCATCAAACGAGAGGAGACGAACCATGAAGCCAATGAAGACGATTCTGCTCACCGCGGTCGCTCTCTGCGCGACGATCGAGCTGGCCGGTGCCGAGTCGCGCGCTCGGCAGACGCAGGCCCGGATCACGACCCTGGAGCAGCGCGCGCAGCAGCTCAGCGAGGAGGCGCGCAATACCAAGGGCGGGCCACAGCAGGAGCTCATCCTCCGGCGAGCCCGGCTGCGCTCGATGATCGAGCGCCTGCAGAACGGCGAGCACGTCGATCCGCAGGAGATCGACTCTCTGCTCGCTCGGTGATCCGTCGGCGTCCCAACGCATTCCAGGGGGGCGAGCGCTGGGACGCCGTGAGTCCGGGCGGTTACCCGTCGTGACGTGAGGTGTCGTGCTCCGCGAGGAGGCTCTGACCGGCGGCCTCCTCGTGCAGGCACGACTCCAGCGCGGACTGCGCGCGTCGCAGCTCGCTCGTCGCGGCGACTCGGTCCCCGCGCACCAGGGCGGCACGCGCGGCGTGCAGGTGAGCCGGGTACGCGGGGCAGCTCGTGGCGAGCGTCTCGCCGGCACGTGCGGCGGCGGGCATCAGCAGCAACCATCCGAGGGCGACGACGCGACGACGCATGCCCGGAGGCCGAGCAAGCCGCGTACCCGTCTCCCGGCCTTGGATCGGCGGGGCTAGCCGCGCTCCGCGACCACTCGTGCTTCTCCAGCGAGCAGCAGTGCCCCCTCAACGAGCACCGCGGTCGCGACGAATGGCGCGGGTGCCGCTCCTGGCGTGGCGGCTCGGTGCAGCACTCCTCCCACGCGCCGCTTCACGACCCTCCGCCGCGACGGCTACGGCTTCGTCTGCTTCGCGGCTTCGTGCTCGGCCTTGGCGAGCGCCTCGAACTCGTCCGCCGTGGCCGTGTAGGACTTCACCAGGGCATCGCAGTGCTGGTCGAAGTGGAGCTTCTCGATGAGAGGCCCGCCTGCCTTTCTGTAGGCGTCGGCCATCTTCTTGTGTTCGTCGGCCTTTGCCCTGGCTGCCCTGGCTTCCTGCTCGTAGTGCGCCGCGAGCTTCTCGTGGTCGGCCGGCGTCTTGGCGGCGGTGATCATGTCGGACATTGACCCGTGCTGTTTCGCGAAGGCGCGGACCGCGGGCAGGCTGAAGCAGACCAGCAACACGCTGAGAAGCGCGCCGAGAGCCAGCTTGATCCTCCTCATTGGAGCCCCCCTTTCAGCCCTTCGTGAGACGCGGGCTCAGTTGAACAGGTAGGTGACGTTGAAGCCGAGGATGTCCTGACCGTCGGTAAACTTCGTGATGGGAATCGGGCCGGTGCTGCCGTTGACTTGCCCAGGGCTGTCCTTGGGGAAGGCGTCCCCCTTGGCCGACTCGTCGTGCCGGTACTCGATCTGGCCGTAGAGGTGCTGGGTGATGAGGTACTTGCCCGTGACCGTGGCCTCGTACAGCGATTGCACCGTGCCCGTCCGCGTGCCGCCGTGGTCCTCGAACCACTCCCCGCGGACGGCGGCGGAGGCTCGGTCCGTGAAGGCGTAGTTGGCGACGGCCGCGAAGCCCTGCCAGAGCGCGGCCTCGTTGCCCGCCGCGGCCGCGTCTTCGTGCCCCCAGTCGTAGTTGAGCAGGAGCGTGAGCGCAGAGGTGGGCTTGATCGTCGCTACGAAGTCGGCGACGCCACGCTTGTTGCCCGTCTTGTTCGTCTGCTCGGGGCCCCAGATGCCGTTGGCGGCCAGCGTGACCTGATCGCTCAGCGTGTAGGTCACGTTGCCGATGCCGCTCCAGCCCTGGTTGTTGCTCTGGACCTTGTCCCATCCTTCCACGGCGCCGCCAGTAACGGAGAGCTTGTCGCTGATCGGGTAGCTGACGAGCGCGCCGGTGTGGGTGAAGGGGATCGCGAAGCTGAAGAGGAAGGATCGACTGTAATTGTAGTTCGACCACGGCTCGATGACCTCGGCGCCGAGGAGCGTCACGAACTTCCCGCCCTTCAGCGAGAGGCCCTTCAGGAAGGACGGGCCGTCATCGGGCATGGTCCACGTGAGGTAGGCCTCCTGGACGTCGAAGTCGTTGGTCTCGAAGGTGTCGCCGTGCTTGACCGCGCCGTTCCCGTTCCAGTCCGCCTTGACGTCGCGCGCGACCTTGCCCGCGTCGAGCTTCATGCCGAATCCCGGAATGAACCATCCCTCGCTGGGGCGCGATGCGGCGAGCTGCCCGAGGGCCGGGACCCCGTCGTTGTGGTGCTCGAGCGAGTGCAACGCGATCAGGCTTCCCGAACGGGGCTTGTTGAAGTCCCACGTGTAGGCCTCGGTGAACCCGAGTCCGAGATGGATCTTGGTCGCGTCCTCGATCTTCTTCTGAGCGCCCGTTATGGAGTTGTCCTCGAAGTCCCGCAGGGGATCGAGGAACGAGTCCCACTGGCCGCGCGTCGGATCGGGCGGCGCCTTGGCTTCCTCCTCCGCGCGCGCCGCCGTCCCCCCGACCACGCCGGTCGCCGCCATGGCCGCCACCAGGCAGCCCAACACGAGCATGCGAGTCCGCATTCGAGGCCCTCCTTCCGTCGAACTGCAGTGGTTCGATCGTTCGGTCGCAAGCCACATGCCAGATGCTTACTTGCTCAAAAGCTACACGATTGCCAGGGGGTGGTCCTGGGCCTGCCCATTCGGGGGGCACCCCCGCCCAAAACTTTGGCTCGGGTCATACCGGCCGACGCGGGATCAGGACCCGCCGGCGGAGCGACAGGACGCGCTCGCCCTTCTGGTTGACGGCCCGGGTCTCGACGTAGACCACCCCCCGGTCGCGCTTGGTCGTGGACGGCGTCACCTCCAGGATCTCCGACTCGGCGTAGATCGTGTCACCGTGGAAGGTGGGGCCGAGGTGCACCACCTTCTCGTACTCGAGGTTGGCGAGCGCGTTCTCGCTGATGTCGCGCACGCTCATGCCGACGGCGAGCGCGAACACGAGCGTGCCGTTCACCAGGCAGCGGCCGTGCTGGCTCTGGCTCGCGAAGTGCTCGTCCAGGTGGAGCGGGTTCGTGTTCATGGTGAGGAGCGTGAACCAGGTGTCGTCGAAGTCGCGGATGGTCCGGCCGGGCCAGTGCTTGATCACCTCCCCCACGCGGAAGTCCTCGAGGTAACGTCCCATGCCGCCGGCTTATCGGGATTCGCCCCCGCGCCGTCAAGCTGGCGAGCCGCGGCCTGGCGAGCGGCGGCCGCCCTCTGCTATAGGCGGCGGATGCCGACGCACAAGCCGTTGCGGCGCCGCCGTGCGGGCGCGCGCACCGCGCGGCCGGTGCGGAGC
>JBKPBB010000174.1:0-3549 GCA_046744245.1 Thermodesulfobacteriota bacterium | reverse complement strand
ATTCTCCATGTCGTGGATGAAGAGCGTGACCGACCCGTTCTTGCCCCAGTCAAGGTTGGCGGTGGCCTGCCCGACCTTCCGTCTGCCATCGGTGACCTTGACGCGGACGTGGCTGACACCGCCGTGAAACTGCTTCGAGGTATCCTTGGGCAGGACGTCGCAGGTGGGGGCCGCCCAGAGGATGTGATTCTCGTTGTAGAAGTCGAGTTTCTCCCCGGTCAGGATGCAGGCGCTCCCGAAATCTGCGCACATACCGCTGACGGCCGAGGTCTGACCGCCAGCACCCAGGTCGAGGTCGGCCGCGAGCACCCCCTTGTCGGATTTCTTCATTGACCAGTGGTAGCGTAGCGCCCCACCTGCCGGCGCCCCGACCACCTTGAGGCGCGCGACGTTGAACGGCAGCGCCGCGTCGTCCGTTTTCGATAGCATCGAGCAATCCGGATTCTCCTGGGACGAGTAGAGCAGGTTGGTGCGCGAGGCGGTCAGGCCGATCTGGGCCAACGCCGCCAGCGGCACACCGACCTGGCCCAGGAGGGCCAGCAGCGCAAAAGCTACGAAGCGGTTCGGAGCGGCAATCATCATGCTCGCTCGACGGTGAGTAACGCGCCGCTGCCCCATCCCATCCTCCTTTGGTCGCAAGCGGGCGCACGATTGCTCATTCCCCATAGGAAGGCAAGGGATTTCGACACAAACGCGTCACCGGCGGAGTTGCTCACCTGCTGGCCGGCCGCGCGGGGCCGAGTTGACAGCCCGCCACGGCTGCCGCTTAGCTGATAGCAAAGGACATGGCCGACGAGCGACACGAGGTCCGGCGCATCATCGCCGAGGTGGCCCGGGCGGTCGACCGGCGCCTCGCGGTCGAGGTGCGCGAGCTGCCCCGCAGCGAGCGGCTCCAGCTCATCCTCACCCACGGGAGCCATCAGACCCAGACCGAGGTGCCCATCAGCGCCGTCCTCGCCGCCGCCGAGAGCCCCGTGGCCCGCAACGAGCTCCGCCTGCGGGTGAAGCGCGCCACCGACACCATGCTCTTCAAGCCGATGCCGGATCACCGCCTGGCGGGCGTGAAGCCCGTGCCACCGCCGGGCGGGCAGACCGCCTTCCGCTCGCCCCGCGGGCGCGGCGGGCGCTAGCTAACTAACGGCTCGCGCGCACCGGGCCTGCCGCCCGGGCACCCCGCGGCGCCGTCGCAACCGCGGCCGCGCTCGCCTTCGCGCGCAGGTAGTCCTCGTAGTTCCCGAGGTAGCGCACCGCCTTCCCGCCCCCGACCTCGATCACCTGCGTCGGCAGCCGGTCGAGGAGGTAGCGGTCGTGGGCGACCAGCACGAGCGTGCCCTTGTAGGCGAGGAGCGCCTCCAGCAGCACCTCCTTGGCGGTCAGGTCGAGGTGGTTGGTGGGCTCGTCGAGGAGGAGGCAGTTCGACGGCTCGACCAGGAGCTTGGCGAGCGCGAGCCGGCTCCGCTCGCCGCCCGAGAGCACCGCGGTCCGCTTCTCCACCGCGTCGCCCGAGAAGAGAAAGGCGCCGAGCAGCGAGCGCACGTGCGGCGCCGTCTCGATCGACGCGGCGCCCATCACCTCTTCGAGTGCCGTCCGCTCGGGGTCGAGCATCTCCGCGTGGTCCTGCGCGAAGTAGCCGAGCGCGACGTTCTGTCCCACGCGCCGCTCGCCGCCGTCGAGGGGGAGAACGCCGGCCAGCATCTTGAGCAGCGTCGTCTTCCCCGCGCCGTTCGGCCCGACCAGCGCGACCCGCTGCCCGCGCTCGATCAGCACGTCGGCGCCGTCGTAGACGCGCACCTCGCCGAAGCGCTTGCGCGCGCCCTCGAGCTGGACGACCGCGCGCCCGCTGCGCGCCGCCTCGGGGAGGCGGATCCTGAGCGTGCGCTCGTGGCCGTCGGGCGGCGGCAGGCGGTCCATCTTCTCGAGCTGCTTCACGCGGCTCTGCACCAGCGCGGCCTTGGAGGCCTGGTAGCGGAAGCGGTGGATGAACGCCTCGATGCGCCCGATCTCGGCCTTCTGGTCCTCGTAGGCCTTGCGAGCCTGCTCGAGCCGCTCCTCGCGCTCGGCCAGGTACCGGCTGTAGTTCATCGGGTAGTCGGTCACGCGCCCGTGCAGCACCTCGGCGATGTGATCGACGGTGACGTCCAGGAAGTAGCGGTCATGCGCGACCATGATGAGCGTGCCCGGATAGGCGACCAGGAATTCTTCGAGCCACGTCCGGGCTTCCAGGTCGAGGTAGTTGGTGGGCTCGTCGAGGAGGAGGAAGTCGGGGCGCCGGAGGAGGAGCTGCGCGAGCGCGGCGCGCATCTGCCACCCGCCCGAGAGCTCGCCGCAGTCGCGCTCCATGTCGGAGGCCCGGAAACCGAGCCCGGCGAGCACCGCCTCGGCCTCGGCCTCGGTGTCGTAGCGGCCGCTGTGGTCCCACTCGTCGCACACGGCCCTGTAGCGCTCCATGACGGCCGGGTACTCCTCGCTCTCGGGCGCGACGGTGGCGAGCGCGTGCTCGAGGCTCGCGCGGCGCGCTTCCAGCTCGTGCAGGTCGGCGAAGGCGGCGAGCGCGTGCCGGCGCACCGTGACGCCGCTCGTGCCGAGGATGTGCTGCGGCAGATAGCCGACGCGCGCGCCGCGCGGGAGCGCCACCGTGCCCCGGTCCGGCTCCACCTCGCCCGCGATGATGCGGAGAAGCGTCGACTTCCCGGCGCCGTTCGGCCCGGTGAGCCCGACCCGCGCGCCGTCGGACACGGCCCAGGTGACGTCGTCGAGGACGACCTGGCGGCCGTAGCGCTTTGCGATGCCCGAAACGTTCAGCACGGGCGCCGAGCATGCCGGGCGGGCCGGTGCGGAGCAAGTCAGGCGCAGAAGCCGAGGAGGCTCGGAGAGTCAGCGGCCACCGGCCGCCCCGTCGAGCACCACGCCGGGGTGCGCCCCCGTCCACTCGCCGCGGGCCATGAACTCCTCGCCGCGGATGAGGACGTGCTCGACGCCCTCGGCGCGCACGACGTAGCGGGCCGCGCCGCCTGGGAAATCGTGCACCTTCTCCGGCGCGCGCGCCGCGACCCGGGTCGGATCGAAGCAGACGACGTCGGCCACCCGCCCGCGCGCCAGGAGCCCGCGCTCCGGGATGCCGTAGATCGCCGCCGGCATGGCGCTCAGCCGGCGCACCGCCTCCTCCCAGCCGAAGAGGCCGCGCTCGCGCACCCAGCGGCCGAGGAGGTGGGTCGCGTAGCCGGCGTCGCAGAGGACGGAGACGTGCGCGCCCGCGTCGGAGAGCGCGATCAGGCTCTCCGGGCGGGCGAGCAGCACCCCCACGTGCTCCTCCTCGTAGTTCATGAGGAGCATCGAGAAGCGCGCGCGCAGCTCCTCGGCGGCGGAGAGCTCGAGGAGCGCATCGATCGCGTCGCCGCCGCGGGCCGCGGCGATCTCGGCGAGCGTGCGGCCGACGAACGGCGCGTGCTCGCGGCGCCCGGCCTCCTCGAGGACGACCTCGGCCCAGCGGCGGCTCGCCGGCGCGGCGGTGCGGCCCACCGTCTCAGCCTTCACCGCTGCGCGGAATGC
>JBKPBB010000331.1:0-5900 GCA_046744245.1 Thermodesulfobacteriota bacterium | reverse complement strand
GCGGTCGACCGCGAGGACT
Organism: Thermodesulfobacteriota bacterium; assembly: GCA_046744245.1. Taxonomy (GTDB): domain Bacteria; phylum Desulfobacterota; class Binatia; order DP-6; family DP-6; genus DP-6. The sequence goes on along the minus strand of JBKPBB010000331.1, from coordinate 5,881 downwards.
TCCGGCTGGGGGAAGGCATCCAGCGCGGCTTCCGCTCCGGGGCGCAGGACCACGTGACCTACGGACGGAACGAGCCGGCGCTCATCCACTTCCACCGAAGCTTGCGGCGCGCCCTCGGGCTGGAGTAGCGGGCGTGGCCGGCATCCGCTTCGATACGAGCCCCGCCGCCTGGCGCCACTGGGTGCTCGAGGTCGACGGCGACGTCGCGACCCTCGCGCTGAACGTCCAGGAGGACGGCGGCCTCGTCCCCGGCTACGCGCTCAAGCTCAACTCCTACGACCTCGCGGTCGACATCGAGCTGGCCGACGCCATCCAGCGCCTGCGCTTCTCCCACCCCGAGGTGCACGCGTTAGTCATTACCTCGCGCCGCGAGCGCATGTTCTGCGCCGGGGCCAACATCTTCATGCTCGCCGCGAGCCCGCACCCCTTCAAGGTGAACTTCTGCAAGTTCACCAACGAGACGCGCCTCGCCCTCGAGGAGATGAGCGCGGAGTCAGGCATCCGCACGCTCGCGGCCCTGAACGGCACCGCCTCGGGCGGCGGCTACGAGCTGGCGCTCGCCTGCGACGAGATCCTGCTGGTCGACGACGGCGCGGCGGCGGTGTCGCTCCCGGAGGTGCCGCTCCTCGGCGTGCTGCCCGGCACCGGCGGCCTCACACGTGTCGTCGACAAGCGGAAGGTCCGGCGCGACCGCGCCGACTTCTTCGCGACCACGGCCGAGGGCGTGAAGGGAAAGCGCGCGGCCGAGTGGCGCCTGGTCGACGAGGCGGTGCCGCGCTCGGAGTTCGCCGCGCGCGTCCGCGAGCGAGCGTCGGCGCTCGCCGCGACCAGCGACCGGCCGGAGCACGGGCCCGGCGTCGAGCTCGAGCCGCTCGCGCCGGTCCGCTCGGCGGACGCGCTCGATTACCGGTGGGTGCGTCTCGCCATCGACCGCGGGAAGCGTGTCGCCACGCTCACGGTGCGGGCGCCCGACGGCGGCGAGCCCGACGACCCGCCGTCCTTCCTCGAGGCCGGCTCGCGCGCCTGGGCGATCGCCGCCTGGCGTGAGCTCGACGACGCCCTCCTCCACCTGCGCTTCGACGAGCCGGAGATCGGCGTCGTGCTGCTCAGGACCGCGGGCGATCCCAGGGCCGTGCTCGCCGTCGACCGCGCCCTCGACCGCCACCGCCGCCACTGGCTGGTGCGCGAGATCCTGCTCCTCCAGAAGCGGGTGCTGAAGCGCCTCGATCTCACCGCCCGCACCTTCTTCGCGCTCATCGAGCCGGGCTCGGCGTTCGCCGGCTCGCTCCTCGAGCTGGCGCTCGCCGCCGACCGCTCCTACATGCTCGCCGGCGGCGAGCCGCCGGCCACGATCGCGCTCTCGGCGCTGAACCACGGGGCGCTACCGACGAGCGCCGGCCTCTCGCGGCTCGAGGCCCGCTTCCTCGGCGAGCCAGCGCGCCTGCGCGAGGTGCTCGCGCACCGCGGACCCTTCGACGCCGCGGCCGCCCATGCGGCCGGCCTCGTCACCTTCGCCCCCGACGACCTCGACTGGGAGGAGGAGGTGCGTCTCGCGATCGAGGAGCGCGCGGCGATGAGCCCCGATGCGCTGACCGGCATGGAGGCGAACCTGCGCTTCCCCGGCCCGGAGACGCTCGAGACCAAGATCTTCGGCCGGCTCTCGGCGTGGCAGAACTGGATCTTCATCCGGCCGAACGCGACCGGCGAGCAGGGAACGCTCGCGCTCTACGGGAAGGCCGGCCGGCGGCCCGAGCTCGACCGGCGGAGGACCTGAGACCATGAGCAGCGTGGAGCTGCACGAGAAGATCCCGAACAACGTGCACCTGTCCTCCGACCAGCGCCTGAAGCGCGCGCTCGAGGAGTGGCAGCCGCACTTCCTCGCCTGGTGGCGCGAGATGGGCCCGGACCGCTTCCAGGAGGACGCGATCTACCTGCGCACCGCCGTGTCGGTCGACGCCAGCGGCTGGGCGCACTTCGACTACGTGCGCATGCCCGAGTATCGCTGGGGGATCTTCCTCGCCGAGCCCGTGCCCGACCGCCGGATCGGCTTCGGCAACGATTTCGGGAAGCCGGTGTGGCAGGAGGTCCCCGGCGAGCACCGGAACACGCTGCGGCGCCTGATCGTCACCCAGGGCGACACCGAGCCCGCCTCGGTCGAGCAGCAGCGGCGCCTGGGCGCCACCTGCCCGTCGCTCTACGACCTCCGCAACCTCTTCCAGGTGAACGTCGAGGAGGGCCGCCACCTCTGGGCGATGGTCTACCTCCTCCACACCTACTTCGGACGCGACGGCCGCGAGGAGGCCCGCGGGCTCCTCGAGCGCCGCTCCGGCAACCCCGACAAGCCGCGCATCCTCGGCGCCTTCAACGAGCCGATCGACGACTGGCTCTCCTTCTTCATGTTCACGACCTTCACCGACCGGGACGGCAAGTACCAGCTGCTCGCGCTCGCCGAGTCGGGCTTCGACCCGCTGTCGCGCACCTGCCGCTTCATGCTCACCGAGGAGGCGCACCACATGTTCGTCGGCGAGAGCGGCATGAGCCGCATCGTCGAGCGCACCGCCGAGTGCCTGCGCGCGGGCACGGAGCCGCGCTCCGCCGGCGCGCTCGACCTGGCGACGATCCAGAAGTACCTGAACTCCTGGTACTCGCTCTCGCTCGACCTCTTCGGCAGCGAGGTCTCGACCAACGCCGCACAGTTCTTCGGCGCGGGCCTCAAGGGCCGGCCGCGGGAGGAGGAGCGCTACGAGGACCACCTGGCGCTCGAGGGCGGCTACGAGATGGACGTCTACGAGGGCAGGCAGCTCGTCCGCAAGCCGATCGCGCTCCGCTCGGCGATGAACGAGGTGCTGCGCGACGCCTACGTCGAGGACTGCCAGAAGGCGCTCGGCCGCTGGAACAAGCGGCTCGTGGGGACGGGCGCAGAGCTGGTGCTCCCGTCGCGGCGCTTCCACCGCGGGCAGGGGATGTTCGCCGGGCACTGCTTCGATCCCGCCGGCCACGAGATCACCGAGGAGGAGTTCGCGCGGCGCCGCGACCAGTGGCTGCCGTCCGAGGCCGACCGCGCGTACGTGCGGAGCCTCATGGCCCACCCGGTGCTCGAGCCCGGCCACTTCGCGAGCTGGATCGCTCCGCCCCCGCGCGGCGTCAACGGTCAGCCGATCGACTTCCGCTACGTTCGCTACAACGAGCAGTAGGGAGCCGGTTGCCCTCCCTCGACGACACCCCCGTCAACGTCGCCGCGGAGATCCTGCGCCGGGGCGACGATGCCGCCGTCGCGCTCCGCCTGCGCTCGGAGACGGAGCACCTCGACGTGAGCCGCGGCGAGCTCCGCCAGCGCGTCCACCAGCTGGCCGCCGCTCTCGGGCGGCTCGGCATCCAGGAGGAGCAGCGCGTCCTCGTCGTCCTCCCCGACTGTCCCGAGTACGTGTACGCGTTCCTCGGCGCGATCTGGGCCGGGGCGGTCCCGGTGCTGGTCACGAGCTTTCTCCGGCCCGCCGACTACCTTCCGTTCGTGCGCGAGACGCGGGCGCGGGCCGTGATCACGAGCGAAGCCGTGGCCGAGGTGCTCGAGCCCGAGATGCGCCTCGGGCGGCTCGCCCCGGCGGTGCTCACCGTGGGGCCGGGGCGGAGCGGGAGCCTCTGGCGGGAGATCGAGGGCGAGCCGGCCTCGAGGGAGCCGTTCGCCGCCCATCCCGACGACCCCGCGTTCTGGCTCTACAGCTCGGGGACCACCGGCCGCCCGAAGGGCGTCGTCCACGCGCAGCGGAGCATCCTGCACGCGGTCGAGAGCTACGGGCGCCACGTCCTCGACGTGCGCGCCGAGGACGTGGCCCACGCGACGTCGAAGCTCTTCTTCGCCTACGGGCTGGGCGCGAGCCTCTACTTCCCGCTCGCCGCGGGTGCCTCGGTCGTGCTCTCGCCGGAGCCCTTCTCACCGGCCCGAACCTGGAAGACCCTCTCCGAGGAGCGGCCGAGCCTCTTCTTCGCCGTGCCGGCGGTCTACCGCGCGCTCCTGGGTCATGCGCCGCCGCGCGCCGACGAGGCGGTCGCGGGGCTTCGCCGGCTCGTCTCGGCCGGAGAGGCGCTGCCCGAGGCGATCTTCCTCGCGTGGAAGGCGCGCTTCGGCCAGGAGATCATCGACGGGCTCGGCTCTACCGAGGCGCTCCACGTCTTCCTCTCGAACCGGCCCGGCGACTGCACCCCGGGAACGCTCGGGCGGCCGGTCCCCGGCTACGAGGTGCAGGTCGTGGACGAGAGCGGCGTGCCGGTGGCGACGGGCGAGGTCGGCCAGCTGCGCGTCCGCGGCGGCAGCATCGCCGCCGGCTACTGGCAGCGCGCCGAGGCGACGCGTCGCGCCTTCCGCGGCGAGTGGTTCGTGACCGGCGACCAGGCGATCGAGAATGCCGACGGCACCTTCCGCCTCCTCGGCCGCACCGACGACATGCTCAAGGTCTCCGGCCAGTGGGTCTCACCGCTCGAGGTGGAGGGCGTCATCGCGGCCGTCGACGGGGTGCGCGAGTGCGCGGCGATCGGCGCCGCCGGCGAGAGCGATCTCCTGGAGCTCGTCGCCTGTGTCGTGCCGGTGCCCGGCGAGGAGGAGGCCGTGCGGCAGCGCATCGAGCGCGCCTGCGCCGAGGCACTCCCGCGCTTCAAGCGGCCGAAGCGCGTCGTCTACTTCGCCTCGCTGCCGCGCACCGCGACCGGCAAGGTGCAGCGCTTCGCGCTGCGCGACCTCGCCCGCCGCGAGCCTCGGTAGATCGGGTCGTCACGCCGCGCCCGGCGTGTTCGCCGCCGACCCGAAGCGCGAAAGCCTCAGCTCCGCCCGCACGTCCCCGCTCGCCGCGTGGAGCATCGGGTCGAGCGGGATGCCGGTCGCGTCCGCGATCCGGTCGACGACGTTGAAGGCGGCGATCAGCGCGCAGGCATCGACGAACGCCTCCGGCGACAGCGCGGCGCGCAGCGCCCGGCGCTCGCGGTCGAGCAGCGCGTCGTCCTCCCCCATCGCCGCGTCCGTGAAGGCGAGCAGCCGTCCTCCGTGCTCCACGCCGGCGTCGCCCGCGGCCGTCTCGGTGACCGCCGTCAGCTCGACCGCCTGGCCCGCCACCTGCCCGCTCGCACGGAGCATGGTCGCGTGGGCCGTCGTTCAGTAGAAGCACTGGTTCAGCGCCGACACGCGCGCGGCGACCAGCTCCATCTGCGGCCGCGCGAGCGCCCGACGGTAGGTCGGGTCGGGAATCTGCGCCACGGGCACGTAGTGCGCGTCGGTCGAGCGCCGGAGCAGTCGCACCTCGTCGGGGACGAGACTGAGCGCGCGCACGATGTTCGGCACGAAGTCGCCGCCGCCGTACAGGTCGGCCTCGGAGCCGGTGGCGTCCGCGGGGTCGATCATCGGCACCCAGGCACCGCTCTCCTTCGCGCCCGCCGGACGGTGACGCGAGGGCTCGCCAGCGAGCGGCGCCGGCAGCGGTAGCGGCGCGACGCCGAGCGCGCGCGCGAAGTAATCGAGCCCCGCCATGACGCTCGTCACGCTCACGAGCTCCACGTAGCGCGTGACCGCGAGGCCACCGGCGATCACCCCGTCGAACCAGCTCCTCGAAAGCCGCGCCGGGTCGCTGCGGATGCGGTGGACGGCGTCGACGACGTTCTCCGGGAGGGTGTGGGGGCCATCGTGCCGTCCCCGGACGGCGCCCGGTGAGAGACTCCTCCGGCGCTCCCGGCAGAGCGCGCAGCGGGCCGCCTCCCGAGCCTCCGCTGCGATGGCCACCCGCTCCGCGCCGGTCCACCAGGTGCCCGGAGAGCGGACCCGATCGAGGATGAAGCGGTGCGCCTCCCGCAGGTCGTCGCGGACCGGCGTCCGGGCGTCCTTGTATTCGACCGTGTC